>JBGPJV010000048.1:0-6514 GCA_041485605.1 Candidatus Nanoarchaeia archaeon
ACATAGGCTGCTGTCAAGAATTTCTTTTCCGCGAGCTGTTCTATAAGTCGCTGTGCCACTCTGTTGTTTATTTTCTTGTCAGCAAATAATTGCAATAATTCTGTCAGTCCTTCAGCATCAAATGCTGTTTCGCGTAATTCTTTCTTTTTGTCGTTTAGTAATCGAAGAACTTCTCTTCTTACCCAGTGCGAAGTTAAAACAGGGTCGACTTTCTTTGCTATTTTCTCAAATAATACTGCAACGTCAAGGTCTGCCGCAATAATTTTAGCGTCGTCTTCGTCTAATTTCCATTCTTTTACCCATCTTACTGCTCTTTGTTCTGCTAATTCTGGAATGGTTGCCTGTACTTTGCGTATCCAGTCCTGTGCGATTTCAAAAAGCGGCAAATCTGGCTCTACAATGTATCCATAATCTTCTTCCTGTTCTTTGCTGCGCATGTGATAAGTAATTCCTTTGTCTGCGTCCCAGCCGCGTGTTTCCCGCTTGACTTCCTGCTGTTTTTGCCGTTGTACTTCATAGTTGAGTGCTCGTTCAATTTCTTTGAAGCCGGTAATGTTTTTGATTTCAACACGCGTGTAGCCTTTTTCTTTGATGGAAACGTTCGCGTCTGCCTTGATGACACAAGTGTTCTGGTCAAAGATGCCAAGGTAGCCAAGAACGTTCAGCATTTTTTTCATGAATTCGCGTGCTTCTGCTGGCGAAGTCATGTCTGGCAGTGTAACAATTTCGCAGAGTGGAATTCCGCTTCTATTGTAGTCAATAAGCGATGCTCCAGCCTCGTGAATAAGCGCACCTGGGTCTTCTTCAATGTGCACGCGCTGTATTCTGATTAATTTCTTGCTGTCGAGTACAATTTGTCCATTGCTGCCGAGCGGAACTTCGTACTGCGTTATTTGGAAATTCTTGACTAAATCAGGATAGAAGTATGTTTTTCTTGAGAAAACAACTGTTGGAGCTATCGAACAGCCGAGTGCGAGCGCTAATTTTGTGCCGAACTCAAGTGCTTTTGAATTCAATACTGGTTTGCTGCCCGGGTGTCCTAAGCAGGTGGGGCAAATTGACGTGTTTGGTTCTTTTGCGTCTGTTGGGCAGCTGCAAAAAAGTTTTGTCTTGGTGTTGAGCTGCACGTGAATTTCTAAGCCGATAATGACTTCACTGTCCATGTGCTTTTGCCACCTGTATGATTTTTTGTTCAGCGAAATGTGGTCCTGTTATCATCATTCCAATTGGCAGTCCGTTGCTTTCTCCGCAGGGAATGGTTATGTGCGGCAGTCCTGCCAAATTAGGCGCAACAGTTAGAATGTCCATCGCGTAATTTTGAAGCGGAGTTAATTTCTTTATTTCTTCAAATGTTGGCGCGACAATCGGCATGGTTGGTGTTATCAAAACATCTACTTGCTTGAACGCTGCCGCGTATTCTTGTATTATTTTTGTTCTGACTTGTGCTGCTTTGTTGTAGAACGCGTCTCTATAGCCTGCCATTCGCGCAAATGTTCCTAGCAATAATCTTCTTTTGGCTTCTTCGCCGAAGTTATTAGTTCGTACGCGTGAGAAATATTCGTTGTAAGTTCCTGTTAATTGGTCTGATGCCCCATATCGTAATCCGCAGTATTTTGCTAGGTTGGTGCTCGCTTCAGTCATTGCAAGCGTGTAATATGCTGCCAGTCCGTATTTCATTGATATGGGCAAACTTATTTCGATGCGCCGTGCGCCTTTTTGTTCTAATTTGTAGATGGCTTCCATAACCGCCTTGCGCACATTGTTGTCAACGCCTTCTGCAAATGCTTCTTTGACAATGCCGATTTTGAGTCCATTGACTGCGCCTGGCATGTCGAGCTTTGGCGCAGGAAGATCTGCTGATGTGCTGTCATGCATATCTCTGCCTGAAATTATCTCAAGCAATAATGCGGCATCATCGACAGTTAAAGCCATTGTGCCAATTTTATCCAAGGAATTTGCGTAATCTATGAGCCCGTATCTGGAAACTCTGCCATATGTTGGACAAATTCCCACCACGCCGCAAAAGCTTGCCGGGTCTACAATTGAGCCGCCGGTGCTTTCTGACAATGCGAGATGTGGAAATGTTGCTTTTTTGGTAAGGCCTGCTGCTCCGCCTGAGCTGCCGCCTGTTGCTCTTTTTTTGTCAATGGGATTCAGCGGTTTTTCGTATCCTTTGCCGACGTTAACAGCAAATCCGCCAAACCCAAACTCATCTTGTACGGTTTTGCCGAGGATTATTGCTCCTTCATCAAGGCATTTTTGTATAACGGTTGCGTTGAAGACTGGCTTGTATGTTTTCAGTATTGCGCTGCTTGCAGTGCTTTCTACTCCTTTGACGCAAATGTTGTCTTTGACAGAAATCAATACACCAAATAATCTTCCGTGTGCAGTGCCGTTCTTGACTTGTTCTTGCAGTTCTTTCGCTCTTTCAACTGCAGCTGCCCATGCCGTAACATAGCGGTATTCTTTGTTTATTTGTTCTGCTTCTTCAAGTGCTTTTTCTGTGTGGGCAACTAAATCTATTTTGCCTGCAAGTGCTTCTTTGACAAATTTTGTTATCATAGTACTTTTGGCCCCTTGAAGTACGGATCTTTTCTGTGTGGTGTGAGAGAAAGTGCTTCGTCTCTGTCAAGGCATTTGCCTGGCGTGTCTTCGCGTGCGACATTCTTAACGGGAATTGGGTGGAAGCTAGGTTCAGTTTTATCGGTATTTACTTCTTTTAATTGCTCAAACGCTGCGAGAATTTCTTTCATTTCTGCTGCAAACTTCTTGACTTCTTCTTCTTTCAAGTTCAGCCGTGCGTTTGCAGCAACTCTTTTTACTAATTCGGGTGTGATTTCCATGACTATGATTTCTTGACAATGTCCGTCTTAAGCGCTAGCTCTTTCAAAAACTCTGATGTCCAGTCTTGCGGGCTTCCATCTAAAGGATTTTCTGATGATTTATTTCTTGGGAATGCGATTGCTTCTCTGATGTCGTTCAATCCGCACATTAATGCTACAAATCTGTCAAATCCTATGGCTATGCCGCCGTGTGGTGGCGCGCCATACTTGAATGCTCTCATCAGGAAGTCAAATCTTTTTTCTGCTTCTTCGTATTCAAGTCCGATTACGTGCAGTACTCTTGCTTGGATGTCTTTTCTGTGGATTCTGATGCTGCCGCCGCCGAGTTCTACGCCGTTTAATACGCAGTCGTATGCTTTTGCTCTGACTGCTCCTGGGTCTGATTCGAGTTTGTCCATGTCTTCTTCTTTTGGCATAGTAAAAATATGATGGCGAGCTTGCCAGCCGTGTATTTCTTCGTTCCATTCATAAAGTGGGAAATCAACAACCCAGAGGAAGTTGTACTCACCTTCTTTTATCAGGCCTAATTTCTTGCCGACGTGCAGGCGTACTTGTCCGAGTCCGTTTGCTGCTTTTTCAAATTGGTCTGCCGCGAATAATAGCAAGTCTCCTTCTTGTGCTTTTGTTACGGTTATCAATTGCGCTTGTATCGGCTGAGGGAAATACTTAACGACGCTGCTTTCCAAAACATTCGTGCCTGTAACTTTCATCCAGGCAAGTCCTGGCAGCTTGTATAATTTTGCGATTTCTATCAGTTCTTCAATTTCTGTGCGTGTGAACTTTCCTGCCCCTTTGGCGTTCAAGCAGAACACTTTTCCTTTTTTGTCAACGACGCTTTTGAAAACTGAAAAGTCTGAGTGTTTTACAATGTCGCTCACATCAACAAATTCCAGTCCAAATCTTAAATCTGGTTTGTCGCTTCCGTATTTGCTCATTGCTTCGTGGAAAGTCATGCGGGGGAATGGTGTTTTTACTTCAACATTCAACACTTTTTTGTAGATTTGTTTGATGAGTCCTTCAACAGTTGTCTGCACATCTATTTCATCAACAAAACTCATTTCCATGTCTATTTGGGTAAATTCTGGTTGTCTGTCTGCGCGTAAATCTTCATCTCGTAAACAGCGTGCGAGTTGGAAATATCTGTCGCAGCCTGAAACCATTAATAGCTGTTTGTAAATTTGTGGTGATTCTGGAAGTGCAAAAAATTTGCCGGGATGCACTCTGCTCGGCACTTTGAAAACGCGTGCTCCGCCAGGTGTTGTCCTGACCAGCATTGGTGTTTCTATTTCCATGAATTTCTGGCTTGCTAAATATTCGCGTGCTGCTTGTGCCGCGTTATGCCGCAGCAGTAATCGTTGCTGCATGGTTGGCCTGCGTAAATCTAAATATCTGTATTCCAGCCGCATTTCTTCGTTTGCTACAGTTCTGTCATCTACTTCAAATGGCGGTGTTTCTGATTGGTTGAGAACGCTTAAATTATCAGTAATAATCTCAATTTCTCCGGTGACCAGTTTGGTATTTTCCATGCCTTTTGGCCGCAATCGTACGTGGCCGGTTGCCTGAATTACCCATTCTCTGCCAAGGTGCTGTGCTTCTGCGTGTGCTTCTTTGTTGTGGGAAGGGTCAAAAACAACTTGAGTTATTCCATATCTGTCGCGCAGGTCTATGAATACAAGTCCTCCGTGGTCTCTGCGCGTGTGAACCCAGCCGCAGAGCACTGCCTCTTTCTGAAGGTCTTTTTTCGTTAATTCCCCGCACGTATGTGTTCTTTTCATCAGAATAAAGCGGATATTGGCTCTTTATAAAGTTTTGGCGTCATGTCTTGAACTTAATCTTCAAAGAAAGGTCTTCCAGTTTCTCGAGTCCGTACTTTATCGCGTCAAATTTTTTCCTGACTGGAGTATTTCTCCAGTCAAACAGCATTAATTCTTCGTATAATTCATTGACAAAGTCTTTGATTTCAAGTGATGTCTTGTATTCTCCTTTTATGGTGCTATTGACTGCTTTTCTGACAAGCTCGCCAACAACGTCTCCGAGTGCGGAAAGGTAAACCTCAACATCCACTCCAAGTTGTTTTGCCGTTGGGATTTTGCCGGTCTTAAGATAGTGTACGTAGCACGCTGCTTCAGAGTATTCTTCAAGGGCGTCATCATATGCGCCGGTGCTGCCAGAAAGGTGCGTGTCTTTCTTCAGCAAAGAATCTATTTTTTTGATATTTGACTTTGCTTCTTCAAGGAGCGCATCTGCGTCTTTCATGTCGTCTCTATGCGCAGCATATATGGCTGCTTTGCTTGACTTGAGGACTATTCTACTGTCCGCGATAAGCTTCTCTCTTTGCGCGTCAAACGCTTCCATATATTTACGCATTTCTTCAAAGTCTTTTTTGTTGAGCACGCTCTTTCTCCACTCGTCGTGATTTATAAATCTTCTTACCAAAACATTTATATAAGCACGAAGTCCATTCATGAACCAAAAGAGTTGATAAAAATGGCTACAACAGTGCTTGGCGGCGTATTGGATTTCTTCAAGGAGTTGGGTGTTTATGATGTTGTTTTGCCGTTCATTCTTGTTTTTACCATTATGTTTGCCATTCTGGAGAAGACAAAGCTGTTTGGCACTGAGAAAGTAAAAGACGTTCAATACACAAAAAAGAACTTGAATGCCATGATGAGCTTTGTCGTTGCCTTCTTGGTGGTTGCTTCTTCAAAATTGGTTGAAGCCATTACAAAAGTCAGCAGCGAGATCATAGTGCTGCTGTTGCTGGTCGTCTTCTTCCTAATGATGGTAGGAACTTTTTACACAAAGGAAGATATTGAAAAAGAAGGCGTTGCGCTGAAGGACGCGTGGAAAGTTGGATTTATGATTTTCATCGCAATTGCGATCTTGTTTATATTTTTGGACGCGATTGTTGCAGAAGACGGCAGGACATGGCTTGAAGTGTTTTGGGACTGGTTGTCCGGTTTCTACACTGACACGTCTGTTGCTGCGATAGTTTTAATAATCGCAGTGATTATATTTGTATACTTCGTAACGAAAGGAAAGGAGTAAAAGGAGGTCAAAATGTTTTTCCAATACTACACATCGTACTCAGGCACTGGCAGAGGCGTATTCCAGATACTGGTTGACTGGGGTCTTGTTGACGCTATTCTTCCATTCATATTGATTTTTGTATTGTTGTTCGCCATCTTGCAAAAAATAAAGATTTTCAAGGCAGAAGGGAAGGATGAAGGCGACAGAAAGCTTAACGGCATTCTTGCATTGGTTATTGCAGCATTAGTTGTTGTTCCTCACGTTGTTCAGTTATATCCTGCAGAGCAGGACCCGATTAACATTATCAACCAGTTCCTGCCTAGCACGGCTGTTATATTGGTTGCAATTCTTGCGGTCATCCTTTTGTTAGGTCTTGCGGGCGCTTCAATTCCAAGCACATTCCAGTGGGTTATCGCGTTGGTTGCTCTTGGTTTCCTGATTGTAATGATTTCGATGGCAATAATTCCCGGTTTCTTCCCGTCGTTCTATTGGCTGCAGGATCCATCCATACAGGCGCTTGTTATCATCTTATTGATTATGGGCTTGGTTGGCTGGTTTGTCGTTCGTGAGCCGGGCCAGGGCGACTTCAAAGGCTTCATTGACAAGTGGATGAAGTAGGAGCAGTATGGTTTTTCAACAAG
>JBGPJV010000049.1:0-6511 GCA_041485605.1 Candidatus Nanoarchaeia archaeon
ACTATGAAATGGTAGTATGGGTTTGTTCAAAGATGCACTTAAGTTTCCATTCCACCCGTTCAAGAGAATGTGGTGGTTTTGGATCAATTTAATACCAGTAATTGGGTGGATTTTGTACGCCGGCTACGCTGCAAATATTGTGAAGCGTATTGTTGAGAAGGAAGAAAATGATTTGCCGCCAATGGGCGAGTTCTGGCCAACCCTAAAAATCGGGTTTTTGTACCTTTTGCTGATTATAATTCTGGGATTCATCACAGAACTGTTCCTAGCCATACCGCGCGTTGGATGGATTCCCTGGCTATTTGCCGTACTAGTAAGTCCTATTATGGTTATACGCTTCGCAGTAACAAGGCGATTGGCAGACGGATTTGACGTTGTTTTAGCCACAAAACTTGTATTTGGGCACTTCTGGAAGTACATCGTCTACAACCTATGCGTGTTGGCTATTGTAGTAGTATGGTGTTTAGCATCCCTTCCTATAATTACTATGCTCATAACCATCCCGGCTATGACATTAGGCAGCTTTTACATCATGGCGCGTTTTTATAGAGACGTACAGCCAAAAGGCCATTTATATAATCCTCACCACCATAAAAAGCACTAGTTTTGTCACTTTCCAGTGACTACAAATAGAAAGGTTTATATACTGGTAAACCAATACTGTTTCTATGGCAGACATAGCACTTTTGACTGACAGCGTAGACAAAAACATTGGCATACTTATTCCTCCAAAAGAGCCAATTTTGCAGATAGATACGTCTATCGTAAGTACTGGAGTTGTCATTCGTGATAATGCAACACTTGACCTGCGAGTCTATATAGACTCAAAGCAGAAGTGCAATGAATACGCAAGCCTTGAAGATTATTGGATTGATGTCAAGCCGTTTTTACAGCAAAACATCCATCCTGGTTTAAAGGCAAAAAAAATGTTTGAAATGAGAAATGCTGTCACGTCCAACGACAGAACAATTGTTGACGGATGCGAAACAAAGCCGCGTGCAGCAGTGCTTGACAGCCTCAAAGCGCTTATTGAGCATTATGTTTCAATACCTGCTGAAAAGCCTTCTGTAAAGCGATATTCAGGCAGAACAGACCCACTTCCTGACGACTTTGACCAGCGTATGGAAAACGAAATGAAGTTCCTTAGAGAGAATGGCGATGCCCTAAACGCCATGATTTTTTACAATACTGAAGAACTGAAACAGATTCGCGCGCATTCCCACAAATTTGCAGAAAAAATATTTTATAAAACTGAACTGAAAGGCATTAAGGACGTTTAAAAAATGAGAACTGCCCTCATTTCAGATGTTCACGCAGACCCAGCACGATTACGCACTGCCTTTTATCTTCTTAAGCAAACAGGCTATGACCTAATGCGATGCCTCGGAGACGTGGTAGGTGATACTCGTTCACAGGAAAGAGAAACCCATGAATGCGTTGATGCTATAACAAAAGAGTGTGATGCGTGGGTACTCGGAAACCACGATGAGCTTGCAGGTATTGCGAGCAGATTCAAAACACCATGCATAAGAGATTTTATATCTGATGCTCATTATATGTTCAAAGAAGGAAACGCTATTTACGCTCATGCGCACCCTTCCCACGCCAATAGAGGCTATGTTCATACTCCTAAAGACGCACAACCAATTTTTGAAGAACGCCCTGAGGAGATTATGCTTATCGGGCACACGCACATTCCAGCAGCAATCAGCTCTGCAGGAGATTTAATAACTTTTGAGAAAAGCGGCAGCATCACACTTGATAAACGGCTCCGCTGGATATTGAACCCAGGCGCAGTCGGGCATTCACGCGACGCAAACAAGGCAGTTTCATGTGCACTGTACGATTCTGAAAAAGCACAATTTACAGTAATACGCAGCTGAAACTATTTTTCCTTCAGCTTCTCAGTCATCTTCTTGAATTCTTCAATCTTATCACTGAGCTTCTTAAGCTCTAATTCTGTCTTTACTACACCTTCAGTCAATGGCGGCACTGGCCGGTGGCGGAACAATACTGCAGAGCCCACGATAAGTATCGCAACAGCCAATACGCCTGCAATAATTGGAACCTTATTTTCTTTAATGCTTTCAAGACCGCTCACATCGGTTACTATATTGCCTGTTGCAGGACTGATTTCAACAATACTATTCTGGAATACCGCGAGCGCGGACTGGAAGCTGTTTCCTTTCTTTAACGATTTAAGCGTTATGAAGTCCCCATTATACGCGAGCACACGGACCGTATCCTGTGTGCCATCACTTCTGATAATGGGCACTTCAGCACCAACTGAAGGCAGTTTACCAGCGGCAGGCTCAACAGTGACAAGCTGCCCACTGACTTGTGAACTATCAATCGGCTTAATCAATGGTGAACTTGGCGCCACTGCTGGTTTTGGTTCGATTTCAGCAGGCCTTAAAGTTGAAACCCGTTTAACCACTTCCTTGAGATAATTCACGCCCTCCAGCATGTACACCCAATGCGCTTGATCCGGCGTCTTAGTTCCGGCTGCTTCCTCAAGCGAACGGAAACGCTGGCCGGTTCCCTGCAGAACCCCCAAATCGACAAACACCAACTCACCCGTCTCACGGTTTATTCTGATGTTGCCTGAATTTTTAATATCAAACATCAGGAATGAACCTAGGTGCGAATCGGATGGATGCAGTAACTTTTCAATCGCACTATCAATGTTGCTCAGAATGACGTCTTTCAAGCGCGCAGCATCGGTTGGTGACAAATCTTCAAATTTCACATACGTTTTAGGCAATATTTTTGTCATATACGCAATATTTCCATTCTCGAGTACCACAATTTGGCCGCCTTCAAGCGTGTTCAAGCCAAGAGCCTGCCCAGTCTTAATCTTTTCAATCTCGTCTATGAACTTTTGTATCTTTGCATGCGCTGCTTCAGGATTTCTCTGATACTGCTCAACGTTTTCCTTAAGCCTCATAACTTTTACTGCCATTTCTCCGTTGACTCCCTCGACTTCGGCAGCAAATACTATACCATTAGCGCCAGTGCCTAGTACACCTGTAATGCGCTTCACTTTCGGCGCACCGGTAATTAGCTCAGGCGCGTATTTTTTCACTTGAAGGGCATCTAAACCGTCAAATGCTTCCGTGTACGCCCTGACTTGAGCATTTAGCCCGTCCAGTGCGTTCTCATAGCTTATGCGCTCATTGGCAGGCAAGGAACTGCCGTATTTGTCAAGGAATTCCTTCAGGCTGGCCGTTGATGTTTTCAGGTTATTCATCAACACATCAATGCCCTTTGAAACATCAGATTTAGAACCGCCTGCTTCATCAAACTTCTGCTTCGATGTTTTCAACAATTCGATTGCAGCGGCTTTTTGTGATTCAGGCAGGCTCGGCTCGAGGAACTTAAACGGTTTTTGAGGAGTGCCAGGAGGAGCTGGTTCAACCGGCGGCTTTGGCGAGATTTCAGCAGACTTGCCTTCAACCACTTCAGGAGACTCAACGCGAGTTTCTTCGGTTGACCTCACCGCAGAGATTACTGGCTTAATGAGATTCTCCCACCAGAAGAACGGGTTAAGCAATGAAGTCACGTCATATGCTGCCGTGCTTGTTTCCCGTGGTACTTGTTTTCCGTATTCCTGCACACCAGCAATCGGGACTTTGAACTTTTTTCCATCGGAAATTCTTACTAACTTAACTGACACGCCGTCGTCATAAAACTCCGCTATGCGTACGCGGTCATAGACTCCGCCGATCTTTACCATGTATTCTGAATTCAATGTGGGTTTTGCTCCAAATTCTCTCAGGCGTGCTTCAAAGACAGACTGCATTCCTGCTTCCGCATAGATTGTTCTCATCGTATCAAGATTATTGCGCAAGCTTCTTTCGTATCCGTTGCGGTCATACTTATACTGCAATTCTGCCAACCCCAATGGCGCGTTATCTTTGCTTCCCGTTGCAAGACCTGCAGCGTCAAACCATATACTGCCCAGAAGCGTTTGCAGTTCTCCGCGCTGTTCATAGCTTGAAATTGCTTTTATGAAGTTGAATAATTCTTTAGCGGTGGTTATGCGAACTGGTCCTTTGGGCAGTTTTCCATCAGTTTGCGCTTTCTTGATGACATCTTCGGCATAAGTGTATTTGGAAAGATCATTGAAAAATTTACCGTTAATGCTTAACAAGTATTTGAGCGCGTTTTCCCACCGACCAGGTGTTGCTCCACCAATCCTATATTCGCCGGGCTTTGCAGACGGTTCTGATTTGTCCAAGCCAAGTTCCCGTATTTGCGCTGACATTCGAAGCCTATCCTCTAATGCGTACAATGGCATTGTGCTCGTTTTACCATCGCTTAAATCCGTAATCTTAACATACTTTATTCTTCCAAGCGCGACGGTATCCCTTTCTTCGTATCCCTCAATTCTCCATTTATCCATCGGTCCCTTGCTGCCTCTCCATATTTCAACAGTAGAGCCGATTTCAGGCGTTTTGAATCCAGGCGGTGCTTTGGACTGATCTGCGCGCTGCCTTAGAACGCTTTCCCCTTCGCTCGCCTTGCCAAGATAGAGATACGTTCCATCCGGCAGTATTGACCAGACGTTGCGATCAACAACCATCTTTACAGCATCTTTAACTTTAACCTCAACTCCTTTCTCAAGTGCGATACCGCTTTCTTTGTTAACATCAAGTGCTCCGCGCGGAAGCTCTGGCACAGTGCTTTCGAATGGGACAAATTCATAGCCGGCAACTGTTCCATCTTCAGACACATCAATAAACACTGTTCTGCCATCCTTTCGTCTAAACTCTATTTTTCCTTCTTCAGTAAATCGCACCAGCGTGCCTGTCAGCCGCGTGCCTGTTTTACTTATCAAAATAATCTGTGTACCGTCAGGAATCTTTTCTGCAATTAGCTCGCCAATACTTGAAAGTGAGAGTTTTGCAGTTAATGGAAGCGACCGCAATGGTGTTGGACCTACTTCAGTCGGAGGCTTTGTCGTTATTTCAGCAGGCTTGCCAGTGGACTCGGCCCTGGACGCTTTCCTTTCAGCAGTATCGGCATTCTTATTTGCCATATCGATATTTCTACGATCTTCAGTAGTTAATTTCGTGCCGGCTTTGGAGGCTGCTTCCTTCAATGCAACGTAGCTCCTATATTGTTTGGCGGCTTCACGATAGAATTCCGCGGCTTTGGCATAATCGCCGTCTTTCTCTGCCTTCTTCGCATCAAGCAATGCGCTATGCGCTGCTTCGACTGGTCCGGAAGGTGGCGTGCCAGGTCCTTCACCAACCAGTACTGAATATTCAGAATTTATTTCTTCTTCAAAGCGGCTTTTCTCTTCAGTTTCTTTATTAGACTCTTCTATAGCCCGTTTTTCTTTAATGTACGCTTCAGGTCCCTTGCTCCATAAATCAATTTCACGCGTAGCCGCTGGCAGTTCTGTGTACTCGATCTCTAACATTCTCTTGGTTATTGCGTCAGCTCTACTTTGAGCCTCGTCTGCTGGGTAAGGTTGAGTTCCAAGAAGCTTTTCACGCATTGTTCTAACCTTTGTAGACTGCCTGAGCACTTCACCAGGCAAGACCCAGCCATAAGTCACCATATCTTCAACAGTAATGTCCGCTTCACTTTTGCCTGTTGCATCCGCCAAAATTTTTCTAACTTCCGGCGTAAGCATAGACGCAAGCTTTGCCTCTTCCCTTTGTATGCTTTCTCTCTCTATGCGCAAGGACTCTGGCGACTGGCTCTGACGTCTTTGCAGTTCCTTTAGATCAGATTCCAAGCCTGTTAATTTTTTTTGTAATGTTTTTCTGTATTCTTCCAAAGACTCTGCTTTATCCTTAACAATATTTTTATACTTCGCCTCGGCTTCTTCGGCCGCCTTTATTTCAGCCTCGGTTTTGGCAGAGCTGCGTGCAGCTTTCGCTCTAATTCTTGCGATTTCAATGTCAGCAACTGACGGACCAACTTCTTTTGGCGGCTTTGCCGTAATTTCAGCAGGTTTGGAAGTCACTTCAGGCGTCTTACGGGCAAGTTCTTCAGAAGTGCTTGAAGAAGGCAGCGGCTTGCCGCTCTTTATTGCTTCTTCAACTGCTGTCAACCTGTTATTAATGTCATTAATCATGGATTCCAGGGCAGCTTTGCCTTCCTTGCTCATCATAGATTCCATATTTGTCAGCATATCAGTCGCTGCTTTGTATGCCGCCTCAAGATTCTTGAGGAATTCAGCAGAACCGTATGGCGACTGGGCTGCTCTAAGCAGTGCTTCGGTCATTTGCCGTTCATAGCCAAGCTTTTGCGAAGCAATTGCGCGGCTCTGCGGGTCGGTTATCAAACTAAGCGCTTTCTCTTCATAACCAATTCTTATCAATGTTAATTGAAGCGACTGAATCTCTGCAGTTTTTGCGGAACGCATAGATGTGAGAGCATCTCTGCTACCTGCATTATACGCAGTTTCAAACTCAGCGCCTGACCTGACTGTTTGAGCTCTCTGCTCAAGCAAGCGCGCACGGTCAAGAGAATACGTCGGTGATTTTGGATCCAA
>JBGPJV010000050.1:0-6449 GCA_041485605.1 Candidatus Nanoarchaeia archaeon
AGGCAGTTGGAATTTTAATTGGTATTCGTGGCAAATGGTTGCGTAATTTTCTGTTCAAAACAAGCAGTTCATCAAACACGCGTTTTAATTCAATAACGTGCTGTAACTTTTCTTCTTTTAAGTCCTTGAACGCTTCATAGCGTCGCAAGCTGTCAATTAAATTCTTTGAAGAAGTAAGCAATTCCTTTCTTAATTCAACAGGGTCCCTGATTCCTACAAAGAACAGTTCTTCTTCCATTTAGATGCTTGGCTCAAACAATGATTTGTCAATGCTTGATACTCGTGCCTCAACGTCTTCGAGTTCTTTTGACCAAGTGGCGAGTTCTTGGTCTTCCTGCGCTTTTAATTCTGCAACTTTGTCCAGCAAGAATTTCGCCTGTCGCAGTTTTTCCCGCATTAATGTCATAATGTCCATTATGTCTTTGTACTCATCAATTTTGACAAATACTGGTGCTTTTCCGTCCATGTAGTTCACCCTGCCTTTGCTATGAGCTGGTCGACGTAGTTCATTTTTTTCTCAACGTCTTCCAATAATGTTCTCCAGCGTTCAAACGACCGTTCTTCCTCGTTCTTTAAATCGCCGAGTCGTCTGACAAAATTTTCTGCAGCCATTAACTTCG
Organism: Candidatus Nanoarchaeia archaeon; assembly: GCA_041485605.1. Classification (GTDB taxonomy): domain Archaea; phylum Nanobdellota; class Nanobdellia; order Woesearchaeales; family ARS49; genus CABMGU01. The sequence continues at coordinate 621 of JBGPJV010000050.1, forward strand.
AACGAATCGTGTTCGTGTCGTTGATGATGCGCTTGTAGTCTTCTACTGCAACAAATGCCGGTTTCGGAACAATCCTGACAACTTCGTGGATTTCTTCCTCAAATGGCTGTTGTATGGTCTTGTCGTATACTGATACCTCTTCTTCCCCTGCAGCTGCCATCATAGGCGTTCGTGGATATGATCTCATTTCTGTAGGAGCGGGTAAGGCTGGGGGCAGTTCTGGAAGCATTTCTTCGTGTTCTTCCATTTCTGGCATAGAATATGCTTCTGGTGGCCGTATGTCGTCTATATCTCCCCTTAGAAGCGGCTGTAATTCTGGCGGGCTTGGTGGCGGTGGAAGTGGTAGGTCTTCCTGTCTTTTTTTCCCAAATCCAAATAGTCCCATCATTGTACCCCAGCAAATCGTTTTAATTTGTCATTATAAGCTTTTGTAACTATCTAACAATAACAAAATAACCTTTTTATCGAAGGAAAAGCTTTATATTGCATTTATGTTCGCACTACCATCATGGAACAACAGCCGATAGTGGTTAGAGCGATAGTTGAGATAATGGGTGCTCCGAAGGAATTTGTTAAAAACTCCTTGTTGGAGCACGTGGACAAGATTAAGCAGGACGGCTTGGATGTGCAGTTCGAGAAGTATGCCGAGCCAAAGCAGCTGGACAATTATTTTACCCAGTTTGTTGAGCTTCAGGTTTCATTCAAGAAGCTTGAGCAGCTGCTTGACTTTTGCATTGACAGCATGCCCAGTTCAGTTGAAATTATGAGTCCTGAAAAACTCCAGCTTGACATGGCGCTGTTTGAAGACTTCCTTAATGATTTTCAGGCACGGCTGCATCATACCGATATGATGCTTAAGGGCCTGCAGGCGCAGAAAACTGTTTTAGACAAGAACGCATTGAACACGTTTCATAATTTTATCAAGTTTGCATGCAATACTAAGCCTTATTCAATTGATGGATTGTCTAAATTGCTCGGCATTGGTGCAAAAGAGCTTACTCCATTTGTCGATAATATGGTGGCAAAAGGCGAATTGAAAAAAGAGGGCAGGGAGTTTATAACGAATGGATGAAGAACTGAAGCGCATGGTGGAGGCGATCCTGTTTGCCGCTGCCCGCAAGCTTGAGTTGGAAGAGGTTGCGAGCTTGTGCAAGCGCTCGCCGGAAGACGTGCTCTCCATTTTGGCAGAATTGAAAACCCAGTTGGATGCTTCTGGAAGCCCGACGATGCTTTTGCAGGACGGCACTGCGTGGAAGTTAACTGTCAGGGAAAAATATGTTTCTATCATCAAGAAAGTTGTTACAAAAATAGAGCTGCCTAAGGGAATTCTTGAAACCTTGGCGGTTGTTGCCTACAAAGTTCCTGTTGTGCAGTCAAAAGTTATCAAGGTCCGTACAAATAAAGCGTATGACCATTTAGCCCAGCTTGAAAATTCTGGTTTTATCACGAGAGAAAAGCAGGGCAGGTCAAAGCTCATCAAGCTTACTCCAAAATTCTTTGAATATTTTGACATTGACCCGTCAAAGCTCAGGCAGAAGTTTTCCAGCGCAGGCGACGTCGAGAAAGCAATTGAAGCCAAGGAAAAGGAAATCGAGCAGTTTGAAGTCGCTCAGAGAAAGCAGACAGAGGAGCAGCTCAGCAAGCCGCAGATTGTGCTTGAAACAGAACATGGCAATTCAAAGCCGCTTGAAACATATCCTGTGGTTGAGCCGGTGAATGAATTAATGCCAACCGGTGTTGAAGTTTTTGAGGAAAAAATGGGCGAGCTTCCAGTTTACGATGTTCCAATAGAATCTTTGCCGCCAGAAGAGCGTCCGGTTGAAGAACATCCGCATAAAGTGCATCATCACAAGAAAAAGCACGAGCGGCATCCGCACGCCGTGCATCATCCGACAGAGCACAAGCCGCGCGAGCATCATGAGAAAGTTGAAGTAGTGGAAGAAAAGCTAGTTGAAGAAAAAATTGACCTGCCGAAAGAAGAGCCAAAGGAAGAAGCTCCTGTTCCACTGACTTCTGAACAAAAAATCTCCAAAGAAGCTGCTGAAAAGGCAGGGCATTTGAAGGGCAAGAAGTTTGAAGAGGGCAAGGGGTTGTATCCTGAGGGTATTCCTCCAGAAATGGAAACAAAGATTGAGGAAAAAATCAAGCGCATGCTGTCTGGAGAGCCTGAAGAGGAAAAGAAGGAAGAATGAAGTTCTTGCTTAACTGCCGCCATTGCGGCAACAAAATGCTGTACGAATCACGCACAAATTTGGTTGGTGATAAATCAAAAAAGTGTGTTTACTGCGGCAAAAATTTCTTAATTAAAACCTCCATTTTGAAGCAAAATCTATGATAATTTTCTATATAGAAAATAATAACCATTATAAAGCCCTAAAAACTCCTTCTTTATAGTCGATAAAGCTTCTAAAAATGACTGACACAAAAGCAGAGCCAAAACCAGAGAAGATTATCCCTCGAATTATCGAGCAGGAAATGAAGACTTCTTACTTGGCTTATTCCATGTCAGTTATCGTTGGCCGTGCGCTTCCAGACGTCCGTGACGGCCTGAAGCCAGTGCATAGAAGAGTTCTTTTCGCAATGTATGACATGGGCATGCTGCACACCAAGCCCTCCAAGAAGTCCGCAAGAATTGTTGGAGAAGTGCTGGGTAAGTATCACCCCCATGGTGATACTGCCGTCTACGACGCGATGGTTCGTTTAGCGCAGGACTTCTCACTCCGTTACCCATTAGTTCAGGGTCAGGGTAACTTTGGCTCTGTTGACGGCGATAACGCTGCAGCAATGCGTTACACCGAAGCGCGCTTGAACAAGCTCGCTGAAGAAGTTTTGCAGGACATTGACAAGGAAACAGTTCAATTCGTTCCCAACTTTGACGCGTCATTGCAAGAACCTTCTGTCCTGCCGGCTAAAGTTCCTAATCTGTTGGTAAACGGCAGTTCGGGCATTGCAGTTGGTATGGCGACCAACATTCCGCCTCATAATATGTCTGAAGTCTGCGACGGAATTATACAAACAATTGACAATCCTGATATTGACGTGATGGTCTTGATGCAGACTATCAAGGCTCCCGATTTCCCGACTGGCGGTATTATCACAGGTACAGCAGGTTTGCGGGAAGCGTACAAAACAGGTCGCGGTAAAATTGTTGTTCGTGCAAAAACAGAAATTGAGGAAGCAAAAAACAGGACGCGCATCATTGTTAGAGAAATTCCTTACATGGTCAACAAGGCGGAAATGATTGAAGCAATTGCCGACCTTGTCCGTGACAAGAAAGTGCAGGGCATTGCAGATTTGCGTGATGAGTCCGACAGGGATGGCATGCGCATTGTTGTTGATTTGAAGCAGGGCGCAAATTCAGACGTTGTTCTCAACCAGCTTTTTGCGCATAGCCGTTTGCAGGAAACGTTCGGCATTAACATGCTCGCGCTTGTTGATAATCAGCCGCGTATTCTTTCTCTGAAAGATATAATCAATGAATACATTCTCTATCGCCGTTCTATTGTAAGGAAGCGCACCGAGTTTGACCTTAGACAGTCAGAAGATCGTGCGCATTTGCTTGAAGGCCTCATCGTTGCACTCAATCACATTGATGCAGTAGTCCAGTTGATCAAGCGGTCAAAATCAGCTGATGAAGCCAAGAAAAGCTTGATGGAAGATTACAAGCTGACAGAAAAGCAGGCACAGGCAATTCTCGACATGACTTTGCGCCGCCTGACCAGTCTTGAGCAGGACAAAATCCGCGCAGAACACGCAGACTTGCTGAGGCTTATCAAGGATTTGAAAGACATTCTTGCTTCTGAACAGAAAATTCTCGGCATTATCAAGGCAGAATTGCTTGAGTTGAAAGAAAAATACGGTGATAAGAGGCGCACTCAGGTTATTGAGTCAGAAATGGTAGCGCTGGAGGAGGAATCTCTTATCAAGCCGGAAGATGACGTCATCACAATCACACATGCGGGCTATGTCAAGCGCCTGCCTATGGACACCTATAAGCAGCAGCGCCGCGGCGGAAAGGGAATTATTGCGGCAGAAGCAAAGGAAGAGGACTTTATTGAAAACTTGTTTGTGGCAAACACGCATGATTACATTCTTTTCTTTACCAGTTTGGGCAAAGTGCACTGGATTAAGGTATATCAATTGCCTGAAGCAGGCAGGTATGCAAAAGGCACTGCGATCGTCAACTTGTTGCAGCTCGGCCAGGGCGAGAAAGTCACTGCCTTTATTCCAGTCAAGCAATTTGAGGAAAACAAGTTCCTTTTCATGGTCACGGCAAATGGCACCATCAAGAAAACATCGCTTGCCGAATTCAGCAATCCAAGAAAGGGCGGTATTATTGCGCTCAATCTTGAGCCAAAGGACGAGCTCAAGAGTGTTATGCTCACTGATGGCAATCAGCAAATTATTATTGCCACAAAGCAGGGTAGTGCAGTCAAGTTCCATGAAAGTGATGTGCGCCCAATGGGCAGGACTGCAACCGGCGTCATCGGCATCCGTTTGAGAGATGATCAGGTTATTGGTGCAACCATTGCAGATGATAAACTCTCATTAGTTACAATTACTGAGAACGGCTATGGCAAGCGTTCTCCAATTTCTGACTATCGTCTTATCAATCGCGGAGGAGTTGGTGTCATCAACATCAAGATTACAGATAAAAATGGCGCAGTTGTTGGAATTGCAACTGTTACTGACAGCGATGAACTCATGCTCATTTCCCAGAACGGCGTCCTTATCCGTACGCCAGTCACCGGCATCAGCATTATCGGCAGAAACACACAAGGCGTCCGCGTGATGCGCTTGGACGAGAAAGACAAAGTTATCAGCTTGGCAAAGATTGCTCCGGAAGAATGAACGGGCTTGTTCTGACGCACATCGGCATTGAGGATGTCAGTGCAGATGAAATAAAAAAACTCAGTTCTGTAACTGACGTTAAAATCGACAAGGGTAAAATCTTTTTTTCTTGTAAATCAGAGCAGGACTTGATTGACTTGTGTTATCATGGCAGGACTTTTACAAAAGTAGTTCTTGTTTTATCGGCAGGCACTATGAAAGAGATGCCTGATGAGTCGCTTTTGAAAGGTTTCAAGCAGTTTATTGACAAAACTGCTGTTGTGAAATGTGAGCGCACTGGCAAGCACGATTTTACTTCATTTGATGTCGAACAAGTGCTGAACAGCGCTCTCGTGAAATTATATGGCGTCCAGATTGACCATAAAAACCCGCAGACAACTTTCTTCCTGCTTATTGAAGATGAACAATATTATCTCGGTGTTGATTTTGCCGGCATTGACCTTGGCCGTCGTGATTACAGAATATTTCTCGGCACTGATGCCTTGAAAGGCAACATTGCGGCTGCATTGCTCAGCATTGCTGAGTATGACCCTAAACATGCGCTTCTTGACCCGTTCTGCCGCCACGGAATTATCCCGATTGAAGCGGCAATTTACGCAACAAACACTTCTCCGCACAAGTTCGCGAAAGAAAAGCTCGCTTTTTCCAAGCTTCCAAATTTAAAATTCACGCTGAAAGACAAGGAAACGGAATTCAAAGGTACAATTATTGCTATGGATGATAATTTCAAGCACGTTTCCGCTGCTCAAAAAAACGCAAAGATTGCTGGAGTTGTAAAGTCCATCGAGTTTAGCCGCGCTGATATGCAGTGGCTTGACGCGAAGTTCGGGAAAAACTTCCTTGACCGCATTATTGCTCTTCCAGTTCAGCCAGGGCGGAGCATTGCTGAAAAGACCGTAGAGAAAATCTACCATCAATTCTTCTATCAGTCAGAGTTTATCTTGAAAAAGTCCGGCAAAATCTGCATTGTGATGAAGC
>JBGPJV010000051.1:0-6238 GCA_041485605.1 Candidatus Nanoarchaeia archaeon
CTTAACGCCAAACATACCTGAGCTTCTAACAAACAATATGCTTGTTGGCAAAGAATTGGGCAAAACGCACATGTTTTTCGAGGACATTTTTGTCTATCTCATCAAAAGAAATAAAATTCTTAATAACTTGGAAGATAAAGGCGTGTGCAACATCAAATTCTTTGCTCCTGGACATCGCGGACTGGTCTTTACGGGCAAATATAAGAGCAAAAAAGTTGCCATAAAGATAAAACGCCCGCAAAGCGCAGCACCAGAAACCGTAATGCGTGAAGCCACTATGCTGAAAGAAGTGAACAAGCACGGCATTGGTCCAACATATTTGTTTAACTCGCCAAATTTTCTTGTTTATGAGTTCGCAGAAGGGAAATATTTGAAAGATATGCTTGAATCAAAGAACATCAAGACTATCTGCAAGAGAATATTTGACCAATGCTTCCAGCTGGACTTGATGCGCGTCAACAAGGAAGAAATGACACGCCCATACAAGCACGCAATCATTAAAGGCAGCAAGATAACTCTTATTGACTTTGAGCGCGCAAGAAAAACCGAGGAAGCGCATAACGTTACTCAGTTCTGCGAGTTCGTCTGCAATCATTTTGACAAGAAAAACAAGAAGAAATGGATAGAGCTTGCCAGAAATTACAGCAACAACCAATCAAAAAAGCAATTACATAGAATACTGAGGATGATTTAATGCCTAACTTTTGGGATAAATGGTTCAAGAAAAAAGATACTGATAACCCTTCAATGCCGGGCGCAATGCTCTATGACCAGTTTACCTGTGAGTTTGCGGCAGATTTTAATGCTAAGAAGGAAAACAAAGAATTATTAGATAAAAAGCCAATTGAATATTGGCATTTATTCCAACAGGAGAGGGACAGGGCATGGTCAGATTATCGGGCAAAAAACCAATGAAGTTCGCGGATCGCGTGTATTCGCTTTGCAAGAAAATCCCTAAAGGAAAAGTTTCAACTTATGGCACATTGGCCAAAGCGCTTAATTCCAGCCCGCGCGCTGTCGGCCAGGCATTGCGATGTAATCCATACGCTCCCATTGTTCCCTGCCACAGAGTTGTCTCTGCTAATGGCTCTATTGGCGGTTTTATGGGTAATACGAAGGGCAAGTCTATTCAAAAGAAAATTGCGTTGTTAGAAAGTGAAGGAATTCAAATCAGAGAAGGAAAAATAAAGAATTTTAAGCCACAAGTTTTTTGAAATATTGCCAAACAGTTTGCTTGACAGGACCATTAAGCGCTTCTTTCATTGGAATATTTTTGTCTGCCAAATATTTCACAACCTTGCCGACATTATAGAGCGAAATCCAAAGTTCTTCATCTTTGAATTTTATGGTTGTGGGATTTTGTAGGTGAAAGAAACCATCTGGACGTATGTGACTGCATTCACCAGTGATATCAATTGTTCCGCTAACGTTCAATTTGACATATTCTTCCTTAGAGTAATTATCACGTAAGTCAAATCTGCAAGAAACATCTCGAACGTCGATATATCCGCAAGCCGGAAAGTCGTCCTTTACTTTTTCGAATGCTTGGTAATATGGTATGATTCTATGCTTGACTTCTTCGGCGCATACGCCCGCTAAATTCATCAAGCCTTCAAGAGTCCGAGCATTGTCCGTTCTCATCTTCATAATCTCTACCTAAGATTATCTCTTTCTCTTCTTCTGCTTCTTGAGTTCTTTCTCAAGGCGGAGTTTGTCCAAAAGTTCTTTGTATCTATTTCGTATCGTAACTTCGGTAACTCCAGCGACGTCAGCAACTTCACGCTGGGTTCTTTTCTCACCGTGCATTAAAGCTGCTACATAAAGTGCAGCTGCTGCAATGCCAGTTGGACCACGACCTGAAGTTAGCTCTTCGCGCTGTGCGTCTTCAAGAATTTCAACCGCTTTTGACTGTGTTTCTGCAGTTAATTTCAAACTTGATGCAAAGCGTGCGATGTAGTCAGCAGGGTTGCTTGGCAAAATAGTTATTCCAAGTTCTCTGGTAACGAATCTGTACGTTCTGCCAATTTCTTTCTTTTCGATTCCAGACGCTTCAGATAATTCATCAAGTGTTCTAGGCACTTCGTGGCGTCTGCAGGCTGCATAAAGCGCGCCTGAAACGACTGATTCCATTGATCTGCCGCGAACAAGTCCTCTTTGGACTGCCTGCGTGTAAATCATTGCTGCCTCTTCCTCAACCATTTTAGGTAATTTCAGGAAGCTTGATACTCTTTTGAGTTCTGCAAGTGCTAATTTCAAATTGCGTTCAATTGCAGTGCTGATGCGATACTGCCATTTTCTTAATCTGAAGAATTTGTTTCTGTCCTTTGAGCCAAGCTGGAAAAGGTCTGCTTTCTGGCCGACTTCTGTTCCAAGGCCCTGGTCAAACTGAGTATAAGTCATTGGAGCGCCGGTTCTGCGCTGTGAATTATCTGAACCGCCATCGCCTTCAAATTCGCGCCATTCCTGGCCGAATTCGACCATTTTATCCTCTATAACGAGACCGCAGTCTTTGCATATGATTTCGCCTTTCTCGCGATTTACAAACAGGTTAATGCTGGCACATTCTGTGCATTTCTTAACATAGTACATTCTGGTCACCCACCAATGATATAGCCACCATCTCCTTATTGGAGAAAGCTATAGTTTACACCACAATTAAATTTATATACTAACTGTAAGAAGTACTATATAAAGCTTTCTATTTTTTCACTCGATTAACGCCCAGAGCACTTTTTGGTGTGCAATAACTTGGTCGGGTGGGCAGCGCTGCCATGCTCTCCGCATATCTCGCTGCAGGAAGCAGTTTTTTGCTCAGGAGATGCGTCCATTGTTATTTGTCCAAATACAGTGAACAAATGTTTTTCATTTGCTACAGGCGCACAGCAGCAGAACTCGAGTCCGGTCCGCTGTACAGTAAATGTAGGCGCTTGTAAGAATGCTCTTCCTGTGCTGACAGTATACATATAGTACAGCCCTGTGGCGGCCGTAAGAAGTACTAATATGAGTATAACCGCTTCTATTGTTTTATGTTCTTTTCGCATTCTTTCGCCTCAATATCTACAACAACCATTTCCTTGAGCTTTATGCGTCCTTTCGTCGTGGTATCTAAATTGTCTGTGCATAGGCCCGGCGAGCCCATTTTCACGTCATACTTGAGTTGGGAGCCCAGTTGGGTGCTTTCAAGGTAAAGGCAGCAGCCGTCTTTTGCCTGGAAGTCCTGTACAACTGCCGGGTGTTCTGACGTTGTCATCTGCTCCAGTTGTTGCCTTTTCCACATTATTTCTCCTAATGCCCGCGTTCCTTCAACAGTTCTTCCGTATTTGGCATTCACTTGCCAGACGTAATAGAATGCGCCGGCAGCGATAACTAAAGTTAGTAGAAAAGCAAATACTGCCATTCGCTCGTGGCGTTCGTGGTTTATGGGTTTACTGCGCATAGTCCTTCCTGTGAAAATATTTTCCCTTGGCCCGCGTAGTTTAAGTCACACGCCTGCTTGCAGCTGTCTGCGAAGGTCTGTATTTGTGATCGTACAAAAACTTGAGCGCCACCATCATTTGCCAGTATATTGCAGCAGCATGACAGATAGCTTTGTGATATTGCAGCTCCTGCGCCGCCTTCATTGAGAACAAAATAGCCGGTTAGCGCTATGGCGCTGATGATTAAAATACCCAGAATTGCTTGTATTTCTTCCATGCCCTGTATATCCGCAGATAGCTATTTAATGTATTTGTATGTACAGTACGGTATGCTTGTTCGTTTTGTTGTTGGCAGGTTGTCCCGTGACTTTGCCGTTGCAAAGGAGTTTGAAAAGCGCCTGCCTAAGTATTGCCGGTTTGAAGTGTTTGAGGTGAAAGACTCCGCAAAGGCCGCGGACTTTCTACCAAAATTAAAAGGCTGCATCATAGGTCTTGACGCATCAGGCATTCAATGGTCTTCTGAACAATTGTCTGATTTTCTAAAGAACCAGCAGGAAATTACTTTTGTTATTGGCCCTCCGCAAGGTCTGCCGGCTGAAGTTAAGAAAGAATGCAAAATGCTGTTATCGTTGTCACGTATGACCTTTCCGCACGATCTTGCACGTGTAATGCTGGCAGAACAAGTCTATCGTGCATTTACAATTCTAAAAGGAGAAAAATATCATAAGTAATCAGTTGCTTCCGCTGGCAGTATACTTGTCAGGAAGGTTTGTTAAGTCGCCGCTTTTGTTATGGTATCTGGCGCCGAAATGGTCGTCTGCCTTTGTTGCGTTTGGCGGTGCGGTGCCCGTACTCATCAACGCACGCGTCTTTGCTTTCAAGGCATCTTTGCCAGTTGCATCTGTTGTTACAGGCGGATAGAAAGTTCCACTTTTTGAGCCGCCGGTTACAGGTACTGTTCCTGTTGACTGTAATTCTTTGAGTGCTTCTGCCGCTGTTTTGCCTGTTTCTCCGCTTTGCTGCGGCTGTGTTTTTTCAGGCGAGCTTCCAATAGCATTGCCTGTTATTGCAGGCGCACTTTTCCCTGGTATTGCTACGCGCTTGCCGGTTGTCTTTGACTCGCACGCAGCTAAGAACAATAAGAGGCAGATTACTGTTACCGCAATCACTCGCTTTTCCATATGCTACTTGCTTATTGGGAAGTATTTAAAGTTTTTGCGTGTGGAATAGCTATTTTTTGCGTTTTTTCTTCTTTGCGTCTTTGCTGTATATCGATGCGAGTATTGCAAGAATCACAAGCAGTAGAATTGCCAGTATGATAAGCAGCAGCAGCCAGAGGAAGCTCAACTCTTGCACGCCAAGGATAATAAACCCGTCTCCTTGTGGTTCTGCAGGCACTAAAACTTCTGGTGATCGCGGTATGACGCATCTGCCGCTGTAGCAGACTTCTCCAAAGTCGCAGCATTGCTGCGCGCACATTCTTTCTACCGGACAGACTCCGCGCGCTAAAACCGGCATCTGCAGGTGAGCTGCCGGAACGCACACTTTTGCCGCAAGGACTTCTGGTCTGCTGGCGCAAACAGCATCATTTAATCTCCAAACGCGGTAACAATCCGCATTGGTACAGCAGGTATAGAATGTAACTAGGTCGCCTCCAACTCTTCGCTGCACTGTGGTGGGAACGCCGCACCCGCCTGCAGGGTTGCTGCCTCCCCCTTGTCCTCCTGAGGTTGGCGGCGTGGGTGAAATTACTGTTGTAACTTCAGTGTCATTTGAACTTTCCAAACTGCCGTTTGGCTGGTTAAAGAATACCGTGACGTTGTTAACAAGGAATCCGACAAAGAATGGGCTTACATTTACCGTGATATTAATCTGGAAAGTTGTGTTTGTGAGGTTGCCTAAATCCCACGTGTCATTGCCGCTGCTGGGAGCAGGCATTGATGAGTTGAAAACAATGTTCCCTGGATATGTTTCAACAACTGTTACATTGCTGGCATTGCCGGTGACATTGACAAGTAAAAAGTAAGTGAGCGTTCCGCCCGAGAGAACCGGGTCTGGGCTGTCTGTTTTTGTTATGTCAACTGCTGCTCCGGTAAATATGACATTGAATGTTGCTATTCCGGTTTGCTGGGTGTCTGCAAACACAAGAGTTCCAAGAAGAACAACGAAAAATATCCAAATGAGTGTGCTTTTGTTCATATTATTCTGTACAAGTCAAGCGTTAGGTTGCCGGTGTAATTTCCGGGCGGTCCTTTTGCGTGAATGGTGACGTTGAAGTGTTCGCTCTCTCCAACTGCCAGATGGACGGGCTGCATTGAGGAAGTGACGTATGGCGTCACGTTTCCTTCTGCTGACGGCTCTATACGTACTTCAAAGCCGTAGACATTGCTGAAAATAATGTCTCTCGTCACTGCTGTTCCTATCGGTATGCGCGGGTAGTCCAAACTTCTGTTGTCTGTTATTCCGAGATTTTTGTTGTGCTCGAATACCGCGCGGATAGGATACACCATTCGCTTGAAATGTATTCCCTCTTTTTTCATGTTGTAGTAATTGTAGCCTATGAGCGCAATCACGATTGCCAGGAGTACCAGCAGGGCAATAATGATGTTACGTTTTTTCTTGCTGTGTCTGCGCATTCTGTTCCTTCTTCTTTCTTAATAACATTGCCAGGCTGAATAAAAAGATTGCTATTACGATTACGAGTATTACTGCATAAAGCTGTTTGTTCTTTGCTACACGCATCACGCGCGGCTGGTCAAGAGTGACATTCTCATATTGCCATGCTTTTTCAGGAGGTGCTTCTTGCTGGTCCTTGAGCATTC
>JBGPJV010000052.1:0-6208 GCA_041485605.1 Candidatus Nanoarchaeia archaeon
CGCGTTCACGCGGGTCAACTGGGTGTTCAATGCCTCAAGATCTGCCATATTGGAACTAAGAACTAATCATAACTTATAAATTTATCCCAAGCATAAACCTTCACCTTTTCAAACGATCTAAACGGCTGTTTATTCAAGGCATAAAATAATAAGTAAAAAATAGAATTTATTGGCAGTCGCCAACAACAATAGAGACAATATCTCCGCCGCAGTTGTTGGTGCAGACTTTCTCAGCCGCTTCCCTTGTAACAGAAGAAATTCCCTGGCTCATACAGCTGCAAGTGTAACAACTCTGGTCTGGAAGACCCTGTTCAGTTGCTCTTCCTGCAGGGAACGCACGCGTACCTGGCGCAGAAACACCACTAATTCCGCCGCCATACTCTTTTGCGCCTGGAATCACGAAATTACCTGTTAATGAATTCCCTGACGATTTAACTGGAGCATCAACTGCACTAGGTATGTATTGGCCTGATGCAATGCTCTGCTGAAGAGGAGCAGTATACTGTCCTGTCGTTTCGTTTGGCAGCAGGAAGAAAATAACGCCGCCAAGGGCAGTTACTGCAACTGCCAAGAAAATCAACAATTCCACATTACCTTTTTTTGACATAGACATTATCACACCTCTTTCGTATAAAAATGTTTAGATAATCTGTGAACGAGGAAGTTCCGGCGCCAAATTATCTCTCGTAGCCCTAGGAATGCCTGTATCGCCGTTACCATAATATGGATAATTAACCTCTGGACCTTGCTTCTGCTGGACCCGCAAATAATCAAGGTCGTACTTGCCCTTTATCACTTGTTCAGCAGCAACCCGCCATTGATTCCTGCACCAAGCAAGACACTGCTGGTAATTAGTGCCGCCTTTTCTCGCGTCAAAATTATCAATTCTAGGCGTTTCAATCGCTCTGGCGCTGCACTGCGCCTGACACTGCAGCACGTTATAATGCAAATCACCCGGACCAGGAACAATCGGAATATAAGCAGCACCCCAGGTTGCACTGAGCGGGGTCATCCCTACAGTCCTGTTTTCCTGAATGAGTAAGAACGCAACTCCACCCACCGCAATGACAACGAACACTAAGAAAATCACTAGTTCTACATTACCTCTTTTTCGCATAAGCTGTTTTTAGACGGTTTGATATAAAAAGCTATCGCCCATGGTTAAGGTGAATGACAAACCCGACGAACATAAACCAAATTACCATAATGACTGCCATGAAAGGAGAAATTGGATCAGTGCCAGGAATGCCCTGCAAAGCACCGCCGACCTGGATAGAAGAATTTGACACACGCCACCACAGAAAAAGAAAAGCTGCACTTACGAACAAAACAAACGCCGTGTACAAGTGAGCCTCTTTCATATGAGTCTTTATGTGCGGTTGTTATAAAAAGGTTTTTAATGTGCTGCCTGTCCGACGATATTATGAAACTAGGAGTACTCTATTCAGGCGGAAAAGATTCCACTTTAGCGCTGATTAAAACACAGCAGTATCACGAAATTGCGTGCTTGATAAGCATTGTTTCTGAAAACAAGGAAAGTTTCATGTTCCACACGCCAAACATTGATGTTACATTGCTGCAATCACAAGCTCTTGGAATTCCATTAGTACGAGTTGTGACAAAAGGAGAGAAAGAAAAAGAACTCCTGGACTTGAAAAAAGCAATAGTTGAAGCAGTAAAACGATACCAGATTGACGGCATTGTTACCGGAGCAGTTCGGTCTACGTATCAAGCAAGCAGAGTGCAAAAGATTTGCCACGAACTCGGACTCTGGAGTTTTAACCCGCTTTGGCTGATGGATCAAGTAGAATTGCTTTATGAAGTTCTCCAGAACGGCATCACTGCAGTTATCTCAGGAGTTTTTGCAGAACCGCTTGACGAAAGCTACCTTGGCGCAGTTATTGACGAAAAAATGGTTGAAAAACTGGCAAAAATTGGCGCAACACACCACATAAACCCTGCCGGAGAAGGCGGAGAGATTGAAACAACTGTACTCAATGCACCGGTTTTCAAGAAAAAAATCACGATTACTAAAAGCTCTACAAATTACGCAAATTACAGCGGCCTTTATTCAATTGATGACGCAAAACTGGAGGAAAAACCCCCGATATGATTCTCATTATTTCAACCTGCAAAGAATACTTGAGCGAATTAGAGTTTGTCAGACCCCTCGCCATGCTCATTGAAGACCATGTCATACAACATTATTCAAAAATTAAAAGTGCAGACATCACCGCTGCTGACAAAATAATCATTGCAGGCACGGCATTGAAAGACTTTGATTATTTACAAGGCAACTTCAACTGGCTCAAGAAGTGCGACAAGCCAGTTTTGGGCATTTGTTCCGGAATGCAAATCATTGCCAAAGAGTTTGGAGTGCCGCTTGAGGAATGTACAACCATTGGAACACAGAAAGTAGAAGTAATTGCAGAAAACAAGCTTGCAAAAGGCACTTTTAACGCTTATTTCCTGCACACCAAGACAGGAACAGGAAACTTCAAGACACTTGCGACATCAAATGGCAAGCCCTGCATGATAAAACACGGCGAAAAAGAGATATATGGGTGCATATTCCATCCAGAAGTAATGAATGAAGACATAATTAGGGGGTTTGCACAATGAAATGGATGGTATTCGCATTATTAATTCTAATCAGTTGCGCGCCAGCAACACAAGAAGTAACAACCAAGCCAGTAATGGACAAAGTGCCAATGCAGGCAAAACCAATTGCACAGCCAGCAACACTTGAACCGCAAGTAAAAGCACCTCAAGAGCAGCAAAAAATTGAAGCAACAGAGCTTCCTCAGGCAACAACAGCTCCAAAATCAGACTTATCATCAGGAGAATCATGTGTGGACCTGTGCAAGCAAAATTGCGAGGCAAGCGCACAAAACGCGTGCACGCAAGAAGGCAGGCCGCAATGCAAGGCAGGATGCGGAGACATTATAGAACCGTCAGCATGCGTACAAGCATGCACGTATGTTCCAAGACAGCCACAAGACTGTAAGCGGATGTTCAGTGATTTCTGCTCAGCACAGTGCATTGGATACTGCCACTAGAACTTCAAATTCGGGCCAGCTTTCCTGGCCATTTTTTTCATTAATTTCTCAGGATTTTCTCCTTTAAGCATCTTAACCATCTTCTTCGACTGTTTGTACTGCTTAATCATGTCACGAATGTCGCCGGTTGAGACGCCAGAACCCTTACTGATTCTTTCTATTCTCTGCGCATCAATAATATCCGGCTCTTCCAACTCAGCCTTCGTCATAGAATTCATCGCAAATTTCCACTTTTTCAACTTGCCTTCCTGCACCAGCAACGCTTCCTTTGGCAGGCTAATTGAGCCCAATCCAGGAATCATTTCCAAAACTTTGCCCAAAGGCCCCATCTTTGACATAGCTTCCATCTGGCTGTACAAGTCAATCAGGTTAAATTCTCCTTTCAGGAGTTTCTTCTCAATGTCTTTAGCTTCATCTTCGGTAATTGCTTCCTTGGCTTTTTCTAACAACGCTTCCAAGTCGCCCATACCAAGCAATCTGCCGACAAAACCTTTTGGGCTGAACTGCTCTAAATCATCAACCTTTTCTCCAACACCAATAAACTTGATAGGAGCACTAGTAACAGCGCATGCTGACAAAGCACCGCCACCCTTTGCAGTACCGTCCATCTTTGTAACAATAACGCCAGTAATTGCGCCTGCCTCGTGGAACGCTTTTGCCTGCGTTTGGGCAGCTTGGCCAATATCTGCGGAAATAACTAACAACGCTTCATCCGGATTTGCCAATTCGTGGATTTTCTTTAATTCTTCAATAAGATCCTGTGAGAGTGCATCACGGCCTGCAGTATCAATTATAATCAAATCAAATTTTTTGAACTCAGGCTCAAAATACTTGTAGATTTTGATTGGGTCTTTTTCAGCTTTATTCACGAAAACTTGTGCGTTAATTACTTTCCCAACCTGCTCCAACTGGTCCATTGCAGCAGGACGGTGCACGTCAAGACCCAAAAGCGCAACTTTCTTTCCGCGCTTCATGAAATACTTCGCAAGCTTGCCAGACGTGGTAGTTTTACCAGAACCGAAAAGACCGATAAGCACAATCTTGTTCGGCATCTTATCGCCAAGCTTTAATTCAGACTTTTCTCCACCCAAGAACTTAGTAAGCTCTTCGTAAACAATATTGATGAGATGCTCTTTCTTTGTCAAAGCACCCGGAGTTTCTTCCTTCAAAATCCGGTCTTTAATCTTCTGCGTGAGGTCAAATACCAGTTTTACGTTGACGTCTGCCTGTAAAAGCGCCCTCTGGATGTCCTTAACCAGCTCATTGACTAGTTTTTCATCTACAAACATCGACTTCGCAATCTTCTGCAGCGTGTTCTTCAAGCTCTCAGAAAGCTTTTCCAAAACCATACATAATCAGCTATAAGGAGGGTTTATAAAGATTATTGCTCCTGCTGGTCGCATGGCTGCTGTCGACGAGGTGATACAGAAGCTGGATGAGTGCATCAAGGCAGCGAAAGCAGTCTTTAACGACCAGTATCAGATTCTGGAAAAAACCCGCGGACAAGAGCACGGGCCAATCGCATTCTCAAACGGCACTAAACTCACGCAGCTGTGCATTGCCTGCAACAAAAACGTTGTTGATTACGCCATCTTCGGCAGATGGATAGAAAATGAGACCGAAGGGCAGGCAAACGTCAGCTGGAAATGCAAAACATGCCACAAACCCTATGTTTTCAGGGGCCAGCAAAAAGATATTATGCATAAACTCCTGCACTTATCATATCAGCCGCGCGCGGCTTGATTCTCGACGATAACTTTATAAATTTTGATTATCGCGCACATTACATGACGAATGTTGCGGGAGTAGATTACGTAAAAGGGCTGGGATTTCCGACCGCGAGAAGATTCAGGATTCTTAATCCGGCGCAAGTGCCCTCCATAGACCTTGAAGAGCTTTACGGCGACGCTTTGAGCGGAGCAACAATTTATGTCAATTACCGCACTATAACACCTGAGCACGGCCCAAACGGAAACAGGCCGCTAAAAATGAAAACAAACCACGGAATCCCGCGTGAAGAATTCTTTGAAAAATTTGAGGAAGTCCGGCACGGCTGTATGCTTTCATTAGATGACCAGATTTTCGGCATCTGCCAGACAATCCCACTTGATTCACTCATGTCAGGCATCTGCGTCAAGGACTACCAAGACGGATTCGGGCATTTGACTGCAGAAGCAACATTTGGCATGCGCGCAGGAGACTTTACGCCGCATCTTACCATCGCGGATGACATTTCAGGCGGGAGAAGAATTGCTCACAATCGCCAATTAGATGTTGCTCCACTCGAAGAAATACCTCAGCAGCAACGCCATTTGTATGAGCATAAAGATTTGGCTCTTGAGCTTATGCTGGGAGTTATGGACAAGGCATGGAAAAGTTTTGGCCAAAGATTGGCAGTTACGGAGTTCATGTATGATTTCAAACGACAGAGCATGTATTTTGTAGACTTTTACTGTTCTACTTCTCTTTTGCGGCGTGTATCGCGTGCTCGATAATAGAAGTCGTCCAACCTTTAGCTGCCAATTCCATACGAATATCTGACAATTTCTTGTTGTGCTCAAACTGGTGGCTGACGTATGCTATCAATTCTGGCGGCGCAGGATGAATGTGCTCTTCCTTATGAGTTTCCCGGTGAACATAATATTGTTCTCTCAACCAGAAGATGAGAATAATTATGATAACTAACAAGAAAATATTTGCCGCCAGCAATACGATAAGATATGGAGGAAAGCTAATCTGCGCAGGAGATTCAATAGACGGCCGCGCGTCAACCTTCTTTGCAATTGCATCAACAGTAGATTGGATTTGCGCTACTTGCGCAATTGTAGAACGCTGGAAACTGTCCATTGAACCCTGAAGCTGAGAAATCTCGCCCGAACGCTGCTCCTGATACGCCTTGTTTTGGTCTCTTAACTCGGTTACGTTACCGCCCAAAGACGCTGCCGCTTCCTGCAACCTCAAAATATGAATGTTATCCAAAGGAAAATCAGAATATCTTGGAATAGAATTATTTGAGGTTGATTTAATGCCGTTTTGCGCATACACTACGGTTGCAAGAAGTAAAACCAGCAACACAAGCCTCTTTTTCATTACAGATATTTTCAGAGGTAAAGGTATTTAAAGGTTGTGTAGAAAGACGAAACTAACAG
>JBGPJV010000053.1:0-6190 GCA_041485605.1 Candidatus Nanoarchaeia archaeon
GCTCAGTAACGTTCATAGTAATCCCGAGTGTCTTTATGGAACATTTATATATAAAGCTTTGCATTTTCACTACTTATAAGTAGTTGTATATTCTTTAGTTTCAGGGTCTGCACGAGGCTTTAAATACCTCCATTCTGACCCCTTTCTAATGCACGTAGCATTAATAGGGGGATTAGGCACGGGAAAAACAACCGCTGCCAAAAAGCTCTGTGAGCTGGTGGAAGATACTGAATACGTGTATATGTCCAGATTTGCAGTTCGAATACCAATGGCGCTTCAGAACACATCGCATCCGGACTTGCTCAAATATACAAGAAACGAATACGTAAATGTTGTTCTTTCAAACCTTGACGCGCCAGAATTTCAATTCAAAAGAGCGGAAATGGACGCATTTGGCAGGGACGCTTTCAAGCGCTATGGACCAACAGTCGCGGGTGAAATCGCTCTCGCATCTGTATTTGAAGGCAAAACAGGAGTGTTTGACGGTGTTGCAACCGTTGAAAATGTAAGATATATGAAAGAACGCGGCGTCTATATGGTAGGCCTTGAATGCCTGTTTGAAACACAAGCAACGCGAGTACTTGGAAGAGAAAGAGACATTGACCCGAAAGAAAAGACCGCGGTTGAAAAACAAATACGCGACACGCAGGCATTCTTTGAAACAGGAAAATGCATGCATCTTGCTGATGTCAAGTACAATACGGACAAAATGAACGACATTGAAGTCGCCTGCGCCATAGCGCCGGTAATAATGTCTGTACGCAAATGAAATTTCCCACACTTACCGGAAAAGCAGTACTCTCGCCAATGTCAGGCGTAACTGACGTTGCTTTTAGAGCACTCGCCAAAAAATATGGCGCTGCAATAACATACACTGAATTTGTCAGCAGCACTTCTTTAGTACGCGGCAACAAAGTTGCCTGGCGCATGGTTGAGACAGATTCCATTGAGAATCCTGTTGCTGTACAATTGTTCGGGCACAACGAAGAAGATGTAGTAAAAGCGGCGCAAGAGCTTGAAGAGAAATTTGATGTCATAGATGTAAATTGCGGCTGCCCGGCATGGAAAGTCATCAAGACAGGCGCAGGAAGCGAAATGCTCAAGCAGCCGGAAAAGATTGCGCGTTTTATCAGCAAACTTGTAAATGCAGTTAAAAAACCAGTCACCGTCAAAATACGCATAGGCATTGATGACAAGAACATCAATGCAGTGGAAGTTGCAAAATTGGTTGAAGCTGCAGGAGCGGCGGCAATCGCAATTCACGGCAGAACACAGCAGCAAGGATATTCCGGCACTGCAAACTGGGATATTATCAAACAAGTAAAGCAAGCCGTCAAAATCCCAGTTATCGGCAATGGAGATGTTTTCACGCCAGAACAATTCAAGCAGCGGCTGGAAGAAAGCGGCGTGGATGCAATAATGATAGCGCGCGGGGCAATCGGCAATCCGTATATCTTCAAGCAAATTGACGATTATTTGAAGACGGGAACATATGAAAAAGCCAATCCTATAGCACTATTCTTTGAGTATCTTGAGTTGGCAAAGAAGCACAACATACAATTCAATGAAATCAAAGGCCATTCCATCCAGTTCACGAAAGGAATAGTTGGCGGCAGTGATTTAAGGCAAAAGCTCGCGCAATGCCAGACAATTGAACAGATAGAAGATGTGTTAAAGCCGCAGCTCACTATGAAATGCTGATTTTTATTGCGTTTCAAGACGTCCACAAACTTTTTAAATGGCAACTATAAACCTGTATTAATGAAAACAGCATTTTCAGCATTCTTGTTGATTCTTCTGATTACTGCGTGCAGCCGTCCGGCACCCGTGCCGGTTGTTCAGACACAAGGCGTTATCGGCAACCAGGCAGTATTGGCAGAAGCTTCACGCGTCGCTGCATTAGTTGACAAAAAACAGGCAAAGCCGGAAGATTTGGACAGGCTTGCAGAACTGGTCAAAGATGACGAGTCTGCCTCAGATGAAATGCACGAAATCACCACAATGGTGAAATATGGCGAATTTGTCCACGCCGGACACGGGCTGGGATTCATTTTCAATTACTTGAGAACCGGCAAAGAAGCCATATGCCCGGCTCACGAATTATCACATTACTACGTATTTATGAAACACAATGAAACAGAAATGGCAAAAGACGCCTTGAAAGGCGCCCAAGAAAAACTGGACGCGTGGATACCTAAAGCACGCGAATATGATGCAACGTACCATCCAACTCCCAGTTTCAACGACACGCTTGAAAGGTTCACTGCAGACATGGCTGCCATCACTGCAGGAAATTCCAATGCTTCGAATGATGAGGTTATGTTCCTTTCAGATGCACTCTGCGTTGAGGAAGATTAATTAATCCAGAAATTTTTTCTTTCACTATGATAAAACGCGCATTTTCAATATTGATTATCCTTCTCTGTACACTTACCGTTGCCGCTCACTACATTTCAACCACTTCTGATGCAGTCACAATGTACATGGACCAGGAACCTCCTGAAGACACCGTCCCAACGCGATTGCACATAATTATTGCCAATGTCACCAATGTCTCCGATTTTGATATGATGCATGAGCGCCTGATGCATGTCTTCATTGTCGGGCAAGACTTAGAGACATTCACGCACACACATCCTGATGATTATCCTGACGGGCTTACCAATGCTGACACTGGCATCTTTATCGTAAACCACACGTTCCCCAAAGCAGGCACGTATGCCATTGCAGTGGATTATAGCAAAAATGGCGTTGGAAATCTGAAACTCATTACTGTTGAGGTGGTTGGAGACACTAACCTCTCTGAACCGGTGCTTGATTTCAACCATACCAAAGACTTTAACGGCTATACTGTCTCGCTATCTGCGCCTGATGATATAGTTACAGGAGAAGAAGCACAATTCGTATACACTATAATGAAAGACGGCAAAAATGTCACTGACCTCCAAATGTACCTTGGCTCAGAAATACACGTTTTTGGCATAAGCCAAGACTTCAGCGACGCAGGCCACACCCACGCCTATATTCCCGGGCATGGATTACATTATGGAACAATGCCCCAGCACTACAAAGGACCAACAATTCCTGTAAGGTATACCTTCTACAATCCAGGCGTTTATACACTGTTTGGACAGTTTCAGCATGATGGAAAAGTTATAACAACACGATTTATGGTAAACGTCAAGGGACAAGCCATGGCGCCACTGACTTATCCGCAGCTCGAGGCAGTTGCCCAACAAAAGCTGAATTATGCGGGAATTTTCGTTGCGGCAGGCATTATATTGTTCTTCATCATACTAATATTCTTCTGGTACAAGCACGATGCCCAAAAATATTTAAAACGATGATGGATATGACTTGCTATGCTCAAAGAAGGAGACAAAGCACCGGACTTTACATTGAAAGATGCAAACGGTACTGATGTATCTTTAAAAGATTTCAAAGGAAAATGGGCTGTATTGTATTTCTATCCAAAAGACAACACTCCTGGCTGCACTATTGAAGCGCTTGATTTTACTGCATTGAAAAAAGAATTTGAAAAGAATAATGCAGTTATTCTTGGAGTCAGCAAAGACAGCTGCAAAGCACACCAGAAGTTTATTGATGGAAAGAAACTCACAATCATGCTGCTTTCTGACGAAGATACAAAAGTCAACCAGAAGTACGGCGTCTGGCGGCTGAAAAAGTTCATGGGCAATGAGTACATGGGAACTCACAGAAGCACGTTCTTGATAGATCCGAAAGGCAAAATTGTCAAGATATGGTACGGCGTCAGCCCAGATGGACACGCGAAAGAAGTGCTTGAGACACTGAAATCATTTTCTTAATTATACCAACACTTCGCACAAATACAACTCAGTCCCATCAGGGTCGTGGAAGAACGCTAATTTCGTTGCTTCATCGTCCTTCAAATGGAATTCAATTCCTTTTTTCTTAAGCTCTTCAACAGCCTTGTCACGGTTCTCTACGTTGAGGCCGATAGAAATATTGCCCTTTTGATGTTTTTCTTTGGATGGATGCAGACCAATGGTCATTCCCGGCGCCTGAATCTCAGCCCAATGGTCCCCATATCGCTTGTCGAGTTTCAAACCCAGCTTCTCGGTGTAGAATTTAATGGCGCGGTCCATATTGGAAACCATTACGGTAACGTTTGCATCAATGTATTTCATGGTAAAAAATAAAAAATTAAGACCAAATGGCCAAAATTCCGCTCATAACAATCAGCGAGACAAGATTGTGCGCCGTGTTGAGCACGAACAGCTTGAAAGGCTTGCCTTCCCAAAGATAAGAGCCTAATTGCACTGGAGCAACTAATCCTATCCAGATCCAAAATGCAAACTGTGCGGCGGCTGCCCAAGTCATGATGCCGAGCACGTGCACAAAATTAGACAACACGTACGCAGTCAATAATGTGGCGACCAAGCCGATTGACATTGCACGCGCAGGTGTAACCTTCATTTTCTTCATTGACGCTGGCGTAATACCTGCCAATTTCATCCATTGTTTTCTAAATAACGGACCGTACCATAACATTCCAATCATAAACGAAGCAACTGCTGCTCCAAGCACTGACCAATAATTTATCATCATATCTGCCATATAGATACACCTCACGACGAGGAAGGCAAGAATGGTTTAAAAAACTACCTGCGAATGACTACATCATTCAGGTCAAACCGAACTTTAGCTTTTTGCAAGGCAGGGTCATCAGCAGCACGGTGGCCAACCGGCATCAGCACAACTGCGTGAAGGTTTTGCTTCTTCAAGCCAAGAATCTCATCATATTTATCCGGCTCAAAGCCTTCCATTGGACATGCGTCTATCTTTTTCAGTGCAGCAGTTTCAAGCATAAAGCCCAGCGCGATGTATACTTGCCGTGTAGACCATTCAATAACACTTTGAGCATTCTTAGACCCGCCTTCAACAGCGCCAAGCATCATGTCTTCATATTCTTTCAAACTTTCTACAGGCACTTTGCGCACTTCCGCAATTTTTTTCACATAGTCCTTAACGTATTCCGCGTTAACATCAGTGCGGACTGCCAAAACAACCAAATGAGAAGCGTCGCACACCTGCGGCTGGCTCCAGGTTGCTGCCTTAAGCTGTTCACGCAGTTTTGTGTCTGTTATGGCGATAAATTTCCACGGCTGCAGCCCAAATGAACTTGGAGCAAGCCTTCCTGCCTCAAGAATCTCATTCATATCTGCATCAGAAACTTTCTTTGTGTTGTCAAACTGCTTCGTGGCATAGCGCCATTCCAAGCTTTCAATGATGTTTGATTTTTTCATGGTGTACTTCGTGAGTATAAAAAAAAGAGCCAAGAATTACTTGGCCTTTTTAATGCGGGTAATTGCCTCTTCAACTCCCTTGGCTTCATCCTGAAGCCATTTCTTGTAGGTGCTCAATTTCTCCATTTTTTCTTCTGCGGTAAGGAACTGTCTTCCTTCACTTCCACAGCAGCTTGTTTCGCATTCCATTGTTGTTTTTCTCCGGACTCTATTGGGAGTCCGATATCGGATATACGATACTTCTATATAAACTTTATGATTTTGTGAAAGAACATTTAAATATCGGACTCCCTATACTCGTCGTATGAAAGAAGGCAGCTGCGAGATGAAAGGATTTCTGTCATTGCTCATACTTTGGATGTTGAACAAAAGAAATTTGACTGGCTCAGAGCTTGCTGAAGAGATTGCACGGCGCAAAGGCAGCAAGCCGAGCCCGGGCACAATTTATCCTGCATTAAAAGACCTGAAAGAAAAAGGACTCATCTCTGCAAACAAGCAGAAAGTTTATACTTTAACGAAAAAAGGCAGAACTGAGCTTGAGCACGGACTCCGGATGTTCTGCACGGCATTCGCTGACTTCTCAGAAATGCGCTCCTGCTGCGGAAAATGACACACATTGAGGGCATAAAACGGATGGTGGACCGGCAATTGGAGCACGGCAAAAAAGAAGAAGATCTCAAAAGAAAAGAAATTGATTCCCTGTTTAAAGAGCGGGCACGCGTTCATATTGTTGCCCGCGGCAAAGTTCAAGGAGTATTTTTCAGGGATTATGCGAAAAAAGAAGCAGAAAAAATGCAGCTTACCGGCTGGGTAAAGAACACTGATGACGGCGCTGTTGAAATAGTGGCGGAAGGCGACAAATCTTGCCTCAGGCAGTTTATTATTTTGTGCGAAAAAGGAAA
>JBGPJV010000054.1:0-6113 GCA_041485605.1 Candidatus Nanoarchaeia archaeon
ATGAGTATTACAGTCTGGTTATTCCTGCGTTGTTTGACGCGATTGGCGCTGATACAAAAAAGGTTGAAATCGTGAAAGGCTCTGATTTTCAGCTGAAAAAAGAGTATATGTTTGACGTTTTGAAAATGTCAACGCACGTTACTGTTCACGATTGCACAAAAGCGGCTTCTGAAGTTGTGAAGATGGGCGCGAGTCCTAAGATGTCAGGCCTTATTTACCCGATTATGCAGAGTCTTGATGAGGAATATTTGGATGTTGACATTCAATATGGTGGAAGTGACCAAAGAAAAATTTTGGTGTTCGCGCGTGAGAACATGCCGAAGCTTGGCTACCGCTCTCGTATTGAAATAATGACTCCGCTTGTCCCTGGATTGACTCCTGGCGGCAAAATGTCAAGCTCTGAGAAAAACTCCAAGGTTGATTTGCTGGACAGTGAGAAAGTAGTGCAAGAAAAACTGAACGCCGCTTACTGTGAAGCGAAGAAAGTTGACGGAAACGGAGTGCTTGCTTTCTTGAAGTATGTTATTATGGTTCACAAGAAGGACAGGAGCGAAGATTTCATTATTGAGCGTCCTGAGAAATTCGGAGGAAATGTAAAATACTCTTCATACGATGCTGTTGAAAGCGAATATGTCGCTGGCCGCATTCACCCGATGGACTTGAAGCGGGCTGTCGCTAAGGAAATTAACAAATTGCTTGATCCAATTAGAAATAAAGTAAAGGGCAAAGAAAAACTGGTAAAGGAAGCGTACCCCGATCATGTTTGGTAAATTACAGGAATTTCTGCAAAATAACGGCATAGGCTTGGCGCTCTTTTTCAATACTGATGCTAATATCACATATTTTGCCGGCGTAAAGCCGGATAGCGCTTGTCTTGCAATCCCTGCATCCGGCAGGCCAAAATTGTTTGTGCCTGGTTTTGAAGCGCCAAGAATGGCAAAAGCTTCAATTATTGAAGTCGTGCAGGTTGGCAGGGATTTCCTGAAAATGATACACACTCATTTTCCTGCAAAAATAATTGGTATTGCGCCAAATTCTGTGTCATATGCGAGCGCCCAGAGAGTGAAAGCTGAGTGGAACGCCGAGTTAGTAAGCATTGAGGACTCATGCCGTGACTTGCGATTAATCAAAACGCGCGAAGAGATTGCCCGCATTACTAAGGCGTGCGCGATTACGGATGTGTTATTTGAAGAAATTTGCGGGAATATGCACTTATTCAAGACCGAAAGAGATGTTTCAAACTTTCTAAATATGCGGATGAGCCAGCTAGATTTTGAGCCCAGCTTTCCGGCAATTGTTGCGTCTGGAAAAAATGGCGCGACTCCTCACCACGTTCCTTCAAACGCAAAACTAAATGGTTTTACTGTGCTTGACTTCGGGATTATTTACAAAAATTATTGCTCAGATATCACGCGCACAATTTTTATTGGCACGCCAACAGAAAAAGATAAGAAAGTGTACAATAATTTGTTGGCTGTGCAGAAGAAATGCATTGAAAAAATCAAACCTGGAGTGACTCTGGAAGAAATTGATGAGTATGCGCACAAGGAGATTGGTCCGTCAATGATCCATCGGCTTGGCCATTCTGTTGGCATTGAAGTGCATGACGTGCAGCCGAGGCCATGGACTTTGCAGGCTGGCAGCATCGTAACCGTAGAGCCGGGCACGTACACGACTTTTGGAATTCGAATTGAAGATGATATTCTGGTTACAAACAAAGGGCCGATTGTTCTTACACGGGCGCCAAAAGGACTTATCGTCTGTCGTCGATAGATTTAAATACCCTCATACGTGTTAAGTGCGCAGATGAGTGAGAAAGAATCTACTACAAAAGAAAGCACAGCGAAAGACAGCGTCTCGTTCAGCTACCAGGCAGACGTGTCTGGAATGGAAGAAGAAAATCGTTTCTTGCGTGAAAGTGTTGAAAATCTTGAGCGTGAATTAGAAAAATTCAGGCGCACGCCGTTGATTGCGTGTGAAGTGCGCGATTTTATTGATGCCAAGGCATTAATCAGGCTGCCGAACGGTAATGAATTCTTAGTTGACGTCATGAGCGGCTGTGAGAAATTGGCAATCGGCGACATAGTGCTTGCTGAACAGAAGAATCTCACAATTGTGCGCAAAATGCAGCAATTGCGCAGGTTTGATGCTGACAAGTTCGTCATTATTGAAAAACCAACTATTCAATGGGCGCAAGTTGGCGGTTTGAAGGAGCAGGAAGAAGAAATCAAGGAAGTTATCGAGCTTCCGTTAATGAAGCCTGAATTATTCAAAAAAGTCGGCATTGAGCCGCCAAAAGGCATTCTGTTGTATGGTCCTCCGGGAACAGGAAAAACATTGCTGGCAAAGGCGGTTGCTGCTTCTACAAAAAGCACGTTCATTGAAGTTGTTGGCAGCGAGTTGGTGCAGAAGTTTATTGGAGAAGGCGCGAAACTGGTTAAGGAAATTTTCCAGCTTGCACGTGAAAAGGCTCCGAGTATTATTTTCATTGATGAAATGGACGCAATTGCGGCGGTGCGCATGGACATTGGCACATCGGGTGAGCGTGAAGTTCAGAGAACATTCATGCAGCTGCTGGCAGAGATTGACGGCTTTAACCCGTTGGATAATGTGAAGATTATCGGCTGCACTAATAGAAAAGACATCTTAGACCCTGCAATCGTCAGGCCTGGAAGGCTTGACAGGCTTATCCACGTTCCCCTGCCTAATGAGGAAGCGAGAAAAGAAATTTTCAAGATTCACACTAAGAATATGACCATTGGTAAGCTTAACATGGAAAAAATGATTAAGCTTCTTGAAGGTTTCAGTGGCGCAGAAATTAAGGCGGTAGCGACAGAAGCGGGCTATTTCGCCATCCGTGAAAACAGGATAAAAATTAAGGAAACTGACTTTATCAGTGCTGTTCACAAGGTTTCTAACGAAGTCGATATGGAAGGCGACGATTACCTTAAGATGTTCGGTTAACTTTCGCGTCAATACAAACTCTGTATCTTCTCACTCCAACTTGTTGTGTTTTGACAACGCGCAGTATTTTGCACGTTTTCTTTAATGCTCGCGCAGATATTTCCAAATCTTCCTCTGGGGCGAAATCGTAAATGTGAATGAGCGTGCCTTTTTTGGCGAATTTCAAAAGTGCAGATAAGAGTTTTACGCCTTCGTGTGGTATTGCTGATATGATTCGGTCGAATGTGCCAAGTTTTAGTTTCCTAATATCTCCCCTGATGCACGTAATTTTAGACGACTGTTTGTTTAATTGTACGTTTCCAACCGCATATTTGTGCGCTGCGGGATTGACTTCAACTGCAACTATTTGTTTTACTGGTGAATGTTTTGCAATAATTAGCGGATAAGGCGCCACTCCTGATCCTACAATGAGTATTTTCTCGCCTTTTTTGACTTGTTTTGCAATGCGCAGTCGTTCAGAGCCTAACCTTGGAGAAAAATAGCATTGTGCAACGTCTAATTTCATGACAACTCCGCTTTCTTTTTGTGTGGTTTCGTATCTTTTTTCGCCAGCTATTATGCGAAGCTTTTGTTTTCGATATTTGCCCGTATGCTCTCCGGCAGCGGCAACAACTTTGATATTTGAAAACAATTTGAGAATAGTTTGGCCAATGAGTTTCTCCTTCTTTTTTAGTTCATTGGGAATTTCAATTGTTAGTATGTCTCCTATAACATCAAAGCTGGTTTTTAGTGCTTGTAATTCTTTGGCAGTCAGCTTTTTTTTGAGTGCTTCTCGGAGGTTCATGCGAAGTCTCCGAGTCCTTTTTGGTGTTTTGCTGGTGAAATGGCGTCAAGAACTTTGTCTACGCGCTCTGCGCCGAAATCATGTTCTTCTACTAAAAAATGATAAAGGCGTTTTCTGTCGACCGGCTTCCATTCTAATATGTAATTGTCTGTTACGGGCATTTTTTTGAACAATTCAAGTACAGCGCGCCAGTCAAAATCCGGCTTTAGCGGCTCAAAGACCGCTTCTGGTGTTTTGTGCTGCTTGACAAGCGCAAGACCTTTTTTGGGGCCTATTCCTTTGACGCCGCCTGGTGCGTAATCAGTGCCGGTAAGTATTGCAAGCCAGATAAGCTGGTCTTGTGAAATGCCGAGTGCCGTAATATTTTCTTTGAGATCTATTACCGTTGGCTCGACTGTTGTGAATGCTAATTTGCCCGGTACTTTTCGCCTGCCTTCTATAGAAAGATTTTGTATAAGGCGCGGTGTTCCGTAGAGAAGGCTGTCATAATCTTGTGAAGAAACCGCCCACCCGTGTCCATTTTTTACCATATGAACTGCTTGTGCTTCGCCTTCGCTTGGCGCTTGCACCCAGGGAATGCCAAGCCCTGTGAGTAGTTCTTGTGCTTGTGCGACCATATCCCGAGTTAAACGAGAAGTTCGCGCAGCGTATTTTTTCATTGCTTCCTGGTCTTCTAAAACCAGTGCTTCCTCGTATTTTTTTGCCGCTTCTTGTTTGAGTTCTGCTCTTTTGGCAAGCTCTTTGTGCTTTAATTCCGGGGCTTGTCCGTCAAATACAAAGGCAAGCCTGATGCGTTTTTGCATTAAGTTTGTAACTCGTGAAAAAAGTCCTATGAGGTGGCTGGTTACGTAGCCGTGGTGGTCAGTAAGCAAACTGCCATCTCTGCCTCTTATCGTGCTGAGAAATTGATAGAGCATATTGTAGCCGTCAACAATAAGTGTTTTGCCTGCCAAATCTTCAAAGGTGACCGGATGCCGTATTATGATGTCTTTGAGGTTAACGCCCATTCTACACCTGTTTTACCGTGATGCCTTTGAGCTGCCCAAGAACTGCGTGTGCTTGTTTGGTGAGCTCGCCGTCTGTCAAAAAGATTACTGGAAGTTTTTTGATTTGACCTTGAACATACGCTGCGCTGATATCCGCGTCAGTTATTTTTTTCTTGCTGCGCGCTTTGCAATAGTAAGAGAGCGTTCCGACTGGTGAAGGCAGTTCTACAATTAAGTCAAAGTCTGTTTTCTTTTTTACGACGTTCTTTTCTTGGAGCGTGATGTTGTTTTGAGTGAAGAATCCGTGGAGTTTGTCCCAGAAGTCGCCTGTTGGCACAGTTTGTTTTTTCTCAACAAGTGTTTCCTGCACTGGTTTGTGTTCTGGTTGCACTGGCTTCGATTGTATTTTCTGCTCGAGCATTTTGGCCGGCTCCAGAGCTTTTGGTGGTTGTGGCTCGATTTTTGGCGGTTCTATCAAGTGTTTGATTAATTCTTCCGCGTCTTTGTCTGAAAGCTCGAACCATTTCCAGAAGGTTTCTTGTTTGTTGTCATATTGAACGATAAGTGGCTTTGCAAAGTCTTTGACTGTTGCGAGGGAAACGCGGGTCAGTGGGTCTGTTTCGTTTTCGCGTATGATTTTTTCTTCTTTCAGCTTGAGAACTGTTCTGCGGTCTTTTTCGTTTATGCTTTCAAGGTGGTTGAGTAATTGTGATTCATTTCCGGGCGCATAATAGAGCGGGGATCCTCCTACTTTCATGGCCGACGTCTTGAGGAGCCCTTTGGAGCACATTTCTGACAGCATGGCTCCTGCCATAATGCTGTTTGTACTGAGTGCTTTTGCTACGCCGGTTGGCAACAAAGGAGCTGTGCGTGCGAGAGTGAGGATTCTGTCTCTGTATTCCATAAGAAAAATGCAAGTGTCTGGCTATTTAAGTTTTTAGGGGCGCAGCCAGCGTGCTTCCCAATAACTTACATCGCCTTCATCATCTACTATTGCCATCAATAATTTCTTTTTAGTGCTGTGCGCAACTCTGTTTTTTGCCGCAAAGTCCTGCCACGTCATTTTCTGAGATTCTTTGGCTGGATAAACAATCCATTTGGCGTGGTCTTGCCCTGGCTTAACGCCTCTTTCATATATTCTGAAGTCTGCGCCGAACTTGAGCGCGGTCTTGATTACGTATCCTCTGTTTCTGAAATCTTGGAATACGGCATAGCGGGTCCAGAAGTCGTGCTCAATGCGCGCTGCTTTTTTGCTTAAGCGCGTAAAAGATACCAACTTTCCCCTATTATTCACTACAGTGATGCGTTTTTTCTCTGCAAGGTACACGGCTTCTATAAGTGCGAGTTTTACTCTTCCATCTGCGAGGAGTGTTCCGTAG
>JBGPJV010000055.1:0-6038 GCA_041485605.1 Candidatus Nanoarchaeia archaeon
ATTAATAGAATAAGAAAGGCATTATAAATATTACGGGTGGAGAGCTCTGATATCATCAACAGGTTCACGCTGTGCGAGTTGGCTCTCATACGCATGGTATTTTGAGTTGATGCGAGAAAACAGCTGTTTGATGTACAATTTCATAGAACTCATACTTGGATGCAAACCCATGCATGGGTCGTGCACGAAATCAACCTCTCTGAAATATTCTGCTACGCGCGAAATAAGTTTTTTACTGCGCCCAGCATCAAGATTCCTGCTCAACCGGTCATACAAGTTATCCTTATATGGACGGACTTTAAGCTCATGAGAAACGTTGTCAATCCGGTCAAGCTCTGATTCATAATGTTCTTTTGCGCATTCAAGCATCCCATTATACAAACCATTAGGGCGCGCTTCAGCAAAATTCAGCCTTTGCCGTTTTCTTGCCGCGATAAAAAAACCAGCAGAAACGCCCAAAATTTCAGCAGGATTCATCTCTGCCAAAAGCATTTCATCTAAAGGCGAATGAAAACCACAGTACGCAGCGCGCAAAAATCCTGTGCTTGGGCCCTGTTTACGCAGGCACTGTTCAAACAGCACTCTCTGGTTGATGCCTTTTTTATCAAAGCCGAATAAGGGAATAGCCATAGCCAAATGGAGCCAAACACACTATATAAATTTAACTACTTTTTAGTGACTATATTATATATTTAAGGCAGTTCTTCTCTCTCACCACCATGAGGGTGGAATCTTTTAGTTTGCAGCACACATTAGACTCCGGGCAGTTCTTCAGATATGAAAAGGCCGAAAATTGGTATATATGCCAGGAAAGAGACAAGCTCTTCAGAATAAGACAGAAAGGAAACGAGCTGGAATTTTCCGGCACGGATGCCGCGCACATCAAAAAGTTATTTGGACTGAATCAGGACTATGACACTATAATAGGGGCGCTATCTAAGGACAAGACACTCTTGCCGGCAATCAAAAAGTATTATGGACTGCGCGTCATGCAAAGAGACCCATGGGAAACACTGGTAAGCTTCCAGTGCAGCATTTTCAGCAACATCAAAAAGATAAAACTGAACATGAACTGCCTGGCGAAAGAATTTGGTAAGAAAAAAGACGCGCACCACACTTTCCCAGGACCAGGATCGCTTGACAACCTTGACAAAATCAAGAAATGCGCGACGGGCTTCAGGGCAAAATACATTTTTGCCGCGAACAAAATTGTCGATGACGCTTATTTTGAGAAATTGAAAAAGAAAAGTTACGAAAACGCAAAAATTACATTAATGGAGCTCCCCGGAATAGGAGAAAAAGTCGCGGACTGCATCTGCTTGTTTGCACTTGGCAAGATGGAAGCGTTTCCAGTCGATGTCTGGATAGAAAGAATAATGACGAATTTGTACTTTAATGGTAAAAAGACAAAACATAAAGATATTCGCGCGTTTGCAAAAGAAAAATGGGGAAATCTCGCAGGATACGCGCAACAATTCCTGTATCATTGGGGAAGAATGCATGGCTGACCACACACAGATCGACAAAGTATTGAACTTACTTGTAAAAGAGCAAGGAACTACCACCATGCTCGGCAGAATGAGCAAGAAATACGAGCCGTTCAAAGTGCTGATTTCAACCATCTTAAGTGCGCGAGCAAAAGATGAAGTCACTGAAGTGGTTTCTGAGAAATTATTTGAGAAATACCCGACAGCAGAAAAATTAGCAAACGCGGACAAAAAAGACGTTATAAAAATTATTCACAGAATTGGGTTTTACAATATGAAGTCAAAGAATATTATCAACGCTGCCAAAATGCTGCTTGAGAAGTTTGACGGCAGAGTGCCAGATACGCTGGAACAATTAATAGAACTGCCAGGTGTCGGCAGAAAAGTGGCGAACTGCGTTTTGGTGTATTCGTTCAAGAAAGATGCCATTCCAGTTGACACTCACGTGCACAGAATTTCAAACAGATTGGGCTGGGTACGGACAAAAATGCCTGAAGAAACTGAAGAAAAATTGGAGAAACTGGTGCCGAGAAAACACTGGCAGCTCATTAACGACACGTTTGTTTCACACGGCAAGACCATTTGCGCGCCGATATCGCCGTTTTGCTCCAAGTGTCCAATCTATAAGTACTGCAAGAGAGTTGGAGTTGAGAAGCATCGCTGATATCAATAAGATCGCCGCAATATGCATTAGAAACAAGAAACTGCTAATCGTGCACAAGAAAAACGTGGGCTACATATCATTAGGCGGCAGGCTTGAGCCAGGAGAAACAGACCTGCAATGCCTTGAACGGGAAGTCAAAGAAGAAATAGTATGCACGGCAAAGAATCCAAAGTACTTCGCAACGTTTGAAGGCCCCACACATGATTTCAAGCAGACACTTAGAATGGTCTGCTACTTCTGCGACATTGAAGGGGACATACAGCTGAACCCAAACGACAACGTAGACGGCTACCGCTGGATAAGCAAGGAAGATTACAAAACAATAGAAAACGAACTCGCGCACATGCTCAAAGCAAACATAATTCCAGAACTAATCAAGAAAGGACTTCTATAGCATAACTATTTTAAACAGCAACTTGTAAACAAACACCATGGTCAACATGATCAAGATTCTGGTGTTTGTTACTATAATAGCATTCATTGTCGGCCTCGGGATGTTAGGCAAGAAAGTTTTACACGCACTTATTTTCAAAACAGCAAAAACATCAAGCAATGAAAGCATTGTCTTGGAATGGATAACAGGCATTCTTGTTGTTGGATTATCGATTGCGTATTACATCAACCAGCAGCCGGTTGCAGACATTACCATGTGGGCAGGAGTTGCAGTGTATTTCGCCGGCTGGATATTGCAATTTGTTGCGCGCAGACAATTATATGATGATAAGACATTTGAAACACGATTAAGAAGCGGTTTTGAAGCGGCCCAACTGGGATTGTACGCAAAGCTGCGGCACCCCAGCAAGGCAGCATTGCTGCTCATCATGATAGGACTGTGCTTTTCCCTTGGCAGCATCTGGGCACTTGCAATGCTTGTTTTCCTTTTCTTGCCGAGTGTTTTGTATAGAATCAGCCAGGAAGACCAGGCATTGCTGGACCAGTTTGGCGAAAGATACATGACATACAGGGAAGATACAAAAAGAATCATACCGGGAGTGTTCTAATGGCGAAAAAAGAAGCAACAAAAGAGTATTGGACTGGTGGAAGAATACTGCAGACAACATGGAAAGCCATAAGCATATGCATAAGCATACTTTTACTTTTATTCTTCGGACTGATTTTCGTCAATGTATTCAGCTCATTTGTGCCAGAAAGCCTTGAGATCGGCAACGTTGCAGTTATCCCAATTGAAGGAATGATAAGCACTGAAAGCGACAGCTGGACACCCGGAATCAAAAGCGCAGACGTAGTAGAACAAATAGAGAAAGCAGACAAAAATTCCGAGATTAAGGCGATTTTACTGGAGATTAACAGCCCAGGCGGCACGCCTGTTGCAACAGACGAAATTGCACAAGCACTGAAAGACGCAAACAAAACAACAATCGCAGTCATCAGGGAAACAGGAGCGTCAGGAGCGTACTGGATTGCAACAGCAACAGACAAAATATTTGCAAACAGAATGAGCATAACAGGCAGCATTGGAGTTACCTCAAGCAGATTGGAATACTGGGGATTGCTGAAAGATTACAATGTCACGTATCACAAACTAACTGCCGGAAAACTCAAGGATGCCGGAACTATTTTCAGAGAAATGACGCAGGAAGAACAGCAATTATTCCAAAACCTGCTTGACGGCCTTGACGAGGAGTTTATCACAGCAGTTGCAGAAAACAGGCATTTGCCCAAAGAAAAAGTGCGCGAGCTGGCAACAGGTTTTGTCTATTTAGGCAGCCAGGCAAAAGAATTAGGATTAATTGATGAGCTCGGCGGCAAGAAAGAAGCGCTGAAATATCTGGAACAAACGCTCAACATTACCGCAGAGCCTGTTGAGTATAAGCAGAAGAGAGGATTCTTTGAATCATTATCAGGATTAACCGCACAGAATTTCTACCAGATAGGAAAAGGCATTGGAAGCAGCTTCAGCACGGATACAAAAATATCATTCACGTAAATTTGCTTTTACGCCAACCTGAATGCTGTTCTTTTCTGCACTGCCCGCGTTAAGCTCAAGAACATATTTAGCGGATTTTTCTGACGGATACGTTGCACACGGGTCTGCCTTGCAAGGCGGAACATTGACTTTAATTTCAACAACAGCCATATCCTCATCAAGAAACAGCATGTCAAGCGGAATTAACGTATTTTTCATCCAGAACGTCTTTGGGCTGTTTTCTTCAAAGATAAAAAGCATGCCGTGATTTTCAGGCATAGATTCACGATTCATAAGGCCAGTCTGCTGCTCTGCAGAGGTTTGGGCAAGCTCTACTTCAAAAGAAACGCCGTTGTCAAAATAAAGCGTTGGAATGGTTGTGCAGGACATCAGTAAAAGAACCAGCAATACTTTTTTCATTTCTGCTTAAGCCCCATGCTGCTCTTCCAGATGGGAACTTCATACGACATTGGCTCTTTTGCCAGCTTTAAGATGCCCGCGTCAATCAACTCATCGATGTTCACCATATCTTTTGCAGAGTCAGGAATTCTAGGACACGCAGTGTTCACCCAGTAATCGATAAAATTAAAATTTTCAAATTCAGACATGTCAAGCTCATCGCAGGCAAAAATGTAGTATTCCTTGTCGCCTTTTTTCTGAAGCTCCAGCCCGCGCATCAGATTCTTCTGGCCGATTTTTGTCGTGACAATAATGCCAACGCGCTTTGCGTGCAGGAATTTATTTAACTGGCCCTGCCTGAGCTTTTGGAATTCGTCAATCCTTTTTTGGTCAAGAATGCCAAATTCCTTAGCGACAGGATTCCACAAATAGATTTTCTGGCCGGTCTTTACGGCAACCTGAATCGGGTGGAATTCTCCAGAACCGACAAACAGCCATTGGTCAACATTATCTTTAATTTTTTCAGCGGCAGAAGCGTTGCAGCCCAGAACCTGGCCGGCAAGCATGGCGTGCTCTAATTGTTTGAGAACATCCCCTATCTTGTGCTGGTGCTGGATAGTTGTCACAACGCCCCACCTGCCTTTCGGCAGCTTCTTGAGAACAGCATCCGGCATCTTGATGTCAATCGTGCTCTTGGCGTGAACGTGCATCAGTTTCATAATATAATATTCCCAGATGGCTATTTAAAAAGGTTACTGAGAAAGGATTAAATAATCAACAGTATTTCACCAGCATATGAGCATTACCAGTTTGTTAATCATTATCGGACTTATTGTTCTTGCTTTCTTGGCGCTAAAGTTCCTTGTCGGCGCTGCAAAGCACATCATTGCAATTGCATTGTTTGTTATTGCCATTGCATTCGCCATTTACGTTTTCACAGGACACGACCCATTCGGCATCGCGCAAACAACCATGGACGTCGCAGGCAAGGCAGTCAGTTCTCTTACTGGCTAAGCCGCACTTTCTTCCACAATTCAGGAATCATTTTCTCTGCCAGCGGGCGCAAGTTTAGAATATCTTCCTCGTTATACCAAACCAATTTGTTCAAATAATCCTTGTCGCCAGTGCTTCTCCACATTTCCCAGAGGTAAACCGCGTCCCCGCCTGAAATTCCTTCAACTTCAGGACGGCGCTTAATGCCAAGCTGTTTTTCAATCGATTTCAAGCCGCCAGTGTAGCCAACTTTCTGGCAGACAAAACGCAAGTCAACATGCGGAACTTTCGGGCTTATGTTAAAGAATCGCTCAATGACCGGCAGGTCAAAAGAAGCGCCGTTGAACGTGACAATCAGCTTGTATTTTTCCAATTCTTTCAGAATCAATGAACGGTCGAGATTAAATCCCCGCACAAAACTCTTTGCATCAATGCCGTCAGACATTCCAATAACCGTAATCCCGCTGTAAAAGCCATTTGTTTCAATGTCAAGATATACCGCTTCGTCCTTGAACTCATTGTAGAGGCGCCACTGGTCGCAAAACGGTATTTTTTCGGCAAAGAATAC
>JBGPJV010000056.1:0-5924 GCA_041485605.1 Candidatus Nanoarchaeia archaeon
CAGATGGGCAGCGAGCAAACCATGAAAGAAATTATGGCAAAGCCCGGGCCAAAATCAGCAAAGCCAGCACCAGAACATGTCACAATAAATAAAGCAGACCTGAAGTCAGTTTCCATACAGCTCGGCTTTTCACAAATGCTGCCTCCTCTTGATGAAATAGTTATGCCAGAAATTCCAGTCGATATCAAAAACGCAAAAACAATAGAGGTGCCGCCTCCGGAACCTTTGACAAAAATCACAATGAAAGGAACTGTCACCCAGCACCTCGGCAGCCAGAACCGATATTCCCCAACATCAAACAAAGACATGGGCGGCGGCATGGGAAGCGTCATTCCGTACAAAGACAAAGCGCTCGACAGGGAAGTCATAAGAAAGAAACCAAAAACAATGGATGAAGACGGGAATACTCTCGACCTTGAGTCGCTTGCTGACGACCTCGCAGTATTCGAGCGCGAGATGAGAATTTCAGGCACGCTTGTTCACGCAAACATTCCGCCCGTCTATGAGGCAGGAATTGACAAGAAAGACGGCACGCCGTACTTTGACATGCTGAAAATAGTCGGCAAGCCGCTTAACGACCTTATCGACACAATCAGAAAAGACCGTCGAAAAATACAGGACGCAAAAGAATTTGACCTTCAGCGCAGGGTGCAGATTTTCGCAGATATTGCCCGTGCAATGGCATATGCCCACACGAAAAAGATCATTCATCGTGATCTCAAACCGGGCAACGTCATGATTGGCGACAACAAAGTCACCTATGTCATTGACTGGGGACTTGCAAAACACCTCGACGACAAAGAGGACGCGAAGCTTGGAGGTAAGGCAAAATCACAGAAAGAGCTTGTCAATAGCGTGGTTAACAAAGAAGAAATGTACAAAACACAGGGAGAGGGCACTATCAAAGGAACTTTGTCCTATATGTCGCCAGAGCAGGCACGCGCAGACAACATTGATGAAAAATCTGACCAGTACACACTCGGCACCATTCTCTACGAACTCGCAACGCTTGAAGATTTCAGACCGTTCCTCGTACGCACACAGCTGGAAAAAGTTATCATGATTGGAAAAGGCACGTATCCGTTTACTGCCCCGAGAAAAATGCGGCCAGATACGCCGGCAGAACTTGAGTCGATCATTCTCAAATCAACGCAATTTGACAAGCGCAGGCGATATGCGTCAGTTCAGCAAATGCTGAATGATGTTGAAGCATATCTCACCGGTGGGTATGTCAGCGCGCACGATTACGGATTTGTGGAAACGTTTGCAAAACGTGTCAAGAATAATCCAATAAAAACAGTCGCGGGAGGACTGGCAGCAATTGCGCTGGCAGGCATAGTTTCAGTTTATGGACTTATGTCAGGACGCGTTGCGCAGACTGAGCTGCTCGCCTCACAGGAAAAAACAGCACGAGAACTCGCCCAAAAAGATGCAAAAGTCAAGGATGCAGAAGCAAAAGCAAAAGATGCAGAAGCAAAAGCGGCTGTTGAGGAAGCAAAGCGAAAAGGCGCTGAGCTTGCACTTGCAAACGAAAGAGAAAAAGGGCAGAAAGAAGGACAGAAGTTCGTGTTTGAAGGAGACCGACTAATTAATGATAAAGGTGACTTTGAAGGCGCGATTGCAGAGTACTCAAAGGCAATTGAAAAAGAAAAAACCTGGAACGAGCCATATTTCAAGAGAGGATTAGCAGAGTACTCGCTTTTCCGTGCATCAAAAGCAATTGATGATTTTATCATCGCAAATGAAATGAGCGAGAAAACAGCAGGAATTTCAGACACACGCGCATTATTCTACGCCGGCTGGGTCAACATGGACCTGCTTGACCGGCTCAAAGACAGCAAGCACACTTTCAACTTCCCTGCAGGTGTTGACTTTTTCAAAAAACTTGCCTCAAAAGCATCAGACAAAAATGTCGGCTACGTAAAACTGGCGCGCAGCATCGCAGCATTTGACGAGTACCAGTTCGACAATGCATACCAGCTTGCGCTCGAAGCAGACAGCGAAAATCCGCGCATGTGGGAAGCAAAATGCCTGCTTGCACAGTATGAAATGGAATTCATAACCAGCCCTTTCAACGTTCCACAAATGCGAAAGTTCCGCAACTACAAGCAGGCATTTGAACGCATTGATGACGCATTAGAAAATGAAAAAGACCAAATACGTTGCCTGATTCTGAAGCCGCAGCTCCTGCTTGCTATCGGGCAATATACTGAAGCGTCAGCAGAATGTGAAAAACTCATTCGTATCAGGCCTGATATTCCAAATTTCCATTACTTTAAGGCAATGGCGCACCAGCACGCCAACGAATTTGATAAGTGCCTCGACGAGCTCAACATCGCTGAACGACTTGATACGCCGCTCAACAACCAAGGCGCGCCGCTTCGCAGCGAGATACTCACCTTGCGCGGATTGATGCGCTTTGGCAAAAAAGATTATGACATTGCAGAAAAAGACCTGACTGACGCAATCGCGAACAAGGACTGGGCGCAAAGCTACAGCTATCGAGGAGTGGTTCGTGCAGAAAAACCGCAGCCAAACCTTGAAGGTGCACTGCAAGACCACAACAAGGCAATCCAGCTCAACCCAGACTGGGGACAAGCATACAGCAACCGTGGCAGATGCGAAGAAGCAATGAACAATAATGACGTGGCGATTACTGACTACAAAAAATCAGTCTCACTTGGCTATTCTGTAGGGCTTTTGCAGCTAGGCAGTATCTATTATAAGATGGGCAAGAACACAGATGCGGCAGATTCGTTGGAAACGTATCTCAAAGACCCAAACAACCGCCAGCAGCGCGACTTGGCAGAACAACTTCTTAAGAAGATCAAGGGAAAATAAGTCCCACTATACATTATTGTATACCAATACATTTATAT
This sequence comes from Candidatus Nanoarchaeia archaeon, assembly GCA_041485605.1. Classification (GTDB taxonomy): domain Archaea; phylum Nanobdellota; class Nanobdellia; order Woesearchaeales; family ARS49; genus CABMGU01. The sequence goes on from JBGPJV010000056.1 coordinate 2,880, forward strand.
ACTAATTAATTTTCGTTAAATGAACAGAAAAAGGAGGCTAGTGACATGGAGACCATTCGCGTTGCATTTCTCGTCTTAGCATTTGGCGCATTAATTCTTGCCGGCGTACTCACTTATAATCTTCTATCAACACCGGAATACCAGCCCGTTGTCCAAGGACAGGCAAATTACCAGGCTCCGCAGCAATACGTGCAGCAGCCGGTCTACAACAAACAACAGGCAGTAACACCGCAAACTATTGACAGCGTACAAGGTTACGCTGCTTTCCAAATACAGCCAGCGAGGTAATGAACATGAGCGACTCACACACATACATCATTGCGGCTACCTTGATTCTCGTTGCTTTTGTCGGCATTGCCGGACTTTACTTTGCCACTTCAGGACCACAAGAAGGAGGCGTAATCAGAACTGTTTCAAGCAGCTGGTTTGGCGGCTTGTCAATTACCGGCGCAGACACCGCCCAGCTGGGCAGTGCAGATTTTAACGTCACCCCAACCATTAACATCCAATTCAAGAATTTTTCCGATTCCAATGCAATAGCAGGAAACATCACGCCAAACCAGACAACAATTTGCATGTTCGCAACTGCAATGCCAAACGCGTCCAACAACATGACATTCAACAACGGCTCAACCGGATTTCCAATACCGCAGAACTTAGTGCCCACTGAAAACGGCTGTGAAGTCGTATACAGCACAGTCAGTGAAACCAACCAGACAAACGGCGCATTTGGAGTCGAAAACCTGGGCAACGTTGACATAAGAGTTAACGCATCAGACGCCACCGGCTGTGTATTTGGCGAATCAGCGCCGGCAAGTTGCATCAGGCAAATCGTGGCAAACCAGCAGTTTATCGGCGCTTGCAATACGACCAACTCAAGCAACTTCTGCATAAGAACAGTCATAAACCCAGGCGGACCAGAAGCAATACATTATGTAGGATTCCAATCGACGGACTCTCCTGTAATTCTTTGCGACAATTTGGACCAGAACGCAGGACTTGAAATTGACTTGAACTACACGTTCAGCATCGGCGGAGTCCCGCCCGGCTTGTATGTTGACTCAATAACATTTGTTGCAGACAACGTTACCGACTCAACGTGTGAAACATAAGGACGGTGAAAAAATGAGTGACCATCACAACTATGCAATTGGCGCAATTCTCATAGCAGTAGCATTAGTCGGCGTTGGAGGGTTGTATTTCACCACCCGCTCAGGCGGACCCGTTATGATTACTGGCGCAGACACGTCACAAATTGGAAACGCAACTTTCAACGTTTCAGCAACTATTAACATACAATTCAAGTCATTTACTGACTCAAACTTTATATCAGCAAACATCACATCAAACCAGACAACCACATGCATGTTTGCAACAGCGGTTGGAAACACGTCAAATAATATGACGTTCAACAACGGCTCAACCGGATTCCCAATTCCGCAAAACCTCTTACCAACATCACGCGGCTGCGCGATTTCATACGAATCTGAAAGCGAGCTCAACCAGACACAAGGAGCATTTGGCATTGAGAATTTAGGCAGCGTTGACATCCGTGTTAATGCATCAGATGCGACCGGCTGCACGTTTGGAGAATCATCGCCAAGCAGCTGCATCAGGCAAATCGTGGCAAACCAGCAGTTTATCGGCGCTTGCAACACAACACTTTCAACAAACTTCTGCATCAGAACTGTTATCAACCCCGGCGGGCCAGAAGCAATACATTATGTAGGATTCCAGTCGACGGACTCTCCAGTAATCCTGTGCGACAATTTGGACATCAACGGCGGGTTGGAAGTGGACCTCAACTACACTTACGCGATTGCAGGAGTTTCACCAGGCACGTATGTTGACTCCATAAGCTTTGTTGCGGACAACGTCACTGACCCAACCTGCGACGTATGATTAATAAACACCTTTTCTTTTTTTCCTCTTATGCATAAGCTCTCAATCATCGCAATTATTGCACTCATTCTCGCGCCAAGCGCATTTGCACTCGCACTCGGCATTCCAAACGTCGGAGAAATAATCTTTGAGCCCGAAAAGGAAGTAAACCTTGAATACATATTGCAGAACAACCTGCCAACACAGCTGCCGGTCAAAGCAGTCCTGACTGTGTCACCAGAGCTTTCTGAATATGTAAAGCTCAGCAAGGATGTAACTACAATCGCGCCTGGAAGCATGGAGCACATTGTTGTCACAATAACTTTTCCCCACGAACTTCCCTACGGCCTTTATTCAATGGGATTTACTGCAGTTGAAGACGCGCCAACACAGGGAGCGTTTGTAGCACATGTAGGCGCCAGCCACACGGTCAAAATACTCAATCCCTACCCTGAGGCCAGACTTTTGCTCGAGTATAAAGGACCTGCAAACCTGCAGGCATCAGGAATTTCAAACATTGAGGCCGGCGTGCGAAACATCGGCAGGGAGAATTTGACGGAAGTGCGCCTGCACGTGACTTTGAGCGCAGGAAATACAACGCAGGAAGTATATTCCGACAGGGTTACAATTCCTGCGCTTGAAGAAAGAACTGTCAGGATACCGTTTGACATTAATGTGCCTCCGGGAATCTACACAATCAAGCTAAATTCAACAAAAGGCGAACAAGAAGGCGCACTGAAGCAAATACAGGTTGGAAATCCAACCGTCTCAATAACGAGCATTGGAAAGTACAGCTTTGAAATGCCGTCTATCTCTGTTGGAATAAAGAATACTTGGCAGCAGCCGCTCACAGAAGGAACCCTTGCATTGACTGTATATCAGCCAAACACGACACGTGCGCTATTTGAGGCATCAGCAACCAGCATAACCCTCCAGCCTGGAGAAAACACTGTTTCCCTGCGCGTACAAAAACCGCGTTTTTTGAATGACGGCATGTACCCTGCAAGCCTGCAGGTATTAGCGCCGCCATTCTATATAGGCGCGGACACCGAACTGGAAATAAAACAATCAGAAGTCGGCAGAATGCTCAAAGCCCAGCAAGAAGCACCCCCTGAAGAGGCCTGGCAGTACGAAAATGTCACGCTTGACCAGCCGCGAGTGATG
>JBGPJV010000057.1:0-5838 GCA_041485605.1 Candidatus Nanoarchaeia archaeon
CGACGTTTCAGAGCGCGCTCAAAGACGGGAACTTCAGTTGGAAGCCTTGTTGAGCTGATGCCGACAGCAAAAGAAAGCTTGCCGCCCATCTCTTCAAAATCTGCTTTATAGCCGGAATATTGCCGCATGCCTACTTTCACAAGGTCAGTAATTTGTTCTTCAAATGGCTGAACAAACAAGCGCTGCATTAAACGCTGCGCGCCTTCTGCATCCGTGTGCATAAAGAGCATAAACTCGTCTCCGCGCTTATCGTTTTTACGGGTAACAACCACACCTTCAGGAAGACGCTTGAGAAGTCCGGCAGTCTGCTGGATAGCAACATCAGCCTGCTGCCAGCCGCAGATGTCGTTGTAAAATTTGAAATTGTTCATGTCAAGATATGCAATTGTCAGGTGCTGGTCAGGGTGTGCAAAAAAATTCTTGAACTGCTCAAATGAATAATCTCCCAAGTAATCTGAAATTTTAAGGCCGGTCTTATGATCAATCAATCTGCTTTCTTCAACAACCGGCAATAGGTCGCGGTAGAGCTGCTTTGCCTTGGCGCTAAGCTTGACAAGATCGCGCAAAGTCATACCAAGTGGCAGCATGCAAGCATCGCGGGCGACATCCTGAATTTGATTGATTGCGCGTTTTTTCACATTTTCATAATCGTGATGCACAATCAGCGGATCACGCTGCGCATCAACAAGCGTGTGATAAATGTACTGTTCAGCCTGAGTCACATAATCAAATGGAAGGTAATCCTTGACAAGAATATTGTCTTTGTCAATAAGAACGGGCATTCCTGAATCTACCTTGTTTTCAATTGCTACAAGAATGCTGTCAGTAACCTCGCCAATCTTTTCGCGTACGTTTAGCAAAAGCTGGTCAAGGGTGACAACTTTTCGTTCTTCGCCGCCTTGTCTATCTGCTGCCATGTGTCTTCACTCACTGCTTATTATCGTCAATATCCTTTATAAATCTTTCTATTTTAACTACCTATTAGTAGTTACAAAGTACTTACTCACTAATAGAATATGAGTTCCCGCCAGGTGATATAAAAAAGCTCCGGTGGGCGCGTCCCACCAGAAAAAGGCGCTTTGGCTTAACCACTCCAGTTTTATTATGGGCTGTTAATCACCTCCTTCGTAAAGGGCTAGTATTGATATTTCCAAAGAATTCGCTTTTAATATTGATTATGAAGAGAAGATCTGGACTTGAAGTCTATTTCTTGGATTTGCCAAGCGGAATTGTCCATGTTAATGAAACGCCATCGCACTTCATATCCTTGTCAAAGTGTGGCGTGGGGCTTCCAATGTACCCGTAAATTTTAGCGCCTTTTCCTGCAAGGTCAAGGCATTTATCAAAGAAGGTTGGATCTTTCTCCGAACATTTTCTGCAAGTATCAGTCAATAGTTTACTCATCTCCGCTTCTGTCTCTTCAGGAGTCACTTCACTGCAAGAGCAGCCATGGCATGCCTTCCCATATCCGAGCCCGCATGTTTTGCCCTCTGAGAGCTTGCAGTCGCAGGCCGGCGTTTCAGAATACTTGCCATCTACGCACTTTTTCTGTGAATACCCGCATTCGATATCTCCGCAGAGTATTGCTCCTCCTTTTTCTACGCACTTGCAATTCTTTGCGTCCAATGTTTCACAGTCTGTGCAGACAAGACTGCACGGTGGTGGCTTTGAGGCTCCGCCTCCAGCGATAGTGCCCGGCCCGCCCGAACCTCCGGCAATTGCAATAGTTCCTGGTCCACCGGCGGCTGTTCCGCCTCCCTGCGGTGGCTGCTGTGGAGGTTGTTGTGGTGGCTGTGCCCGTTTCTGATCTTCTTTCAAGCATTTCGCTTGGCAAGCCATAACTTTCACTTCATATGCCATCATTTCCTTGTCTGATGCGCCCCGCGCAGGTTTTGCTATCGTATCACAATCGTTCTTTACACAATCATCATAATAAGTCGCCCGTCCAACTCCTGAACCTTGCTTGAATATGAAATATAAAGCTCCAGCGGCAACAAGTAATACAATGATAAGAATGATTGCTTCTAATTGTTTCTTCATGTCGCCTCTTTTTAAGTGATAATAGAACGCACGCTTAAAAAGATTATGTATTGCGGTAGGTTTATAAACCGTTTATTATCGTCTGAAGAACATGCCCGAGTAGGCTAGCTTGGATAGACTGGAGGGTTGCGGTCCCTTCGACCTGGGTTCAAATCCCAGCTCGGGCGTATTTTCTTTATACTGACATTTTTGTCACCAAGAATTTTATTCTCAAACGTCTTTATGCATTAAATTATGACAGCAAAGTCACAAAGTATAGAAGACGTCGTCAAAGAGACAACGGATAAATGGAAGTACATCGCGGTAGATAAGCCGCTTGCAGGCCAGCAGAATAAGGAATTATTTGAGAAAGCCGGCACAAAGCTGGACCCGTCAATCTACAAAGGCGAATCCGGAACATACCGAAATGATTCTCAGTCATACGAATCCGGCAACCAAACTCTTGAAAGGATGTCAAAGCAAAGTGATGACCTGACAGGATGGATTGCAGAGCAAAGATATGAAGTTGAAAAGAAAGTTGGGCCAAAAGGCGGCTACAATTTCAAGCGCGATACTGCGTCCGGCGGAAAAAGCGTTAAATCGCAGTATTCTGGTTCTTTTGAAGACATCGCCAAGAGTTATTTGATGGGCGAGGGAAAAGAGTTGTATGCGCACTTGAAGAGTCAGGGGCGTGACTTTTACAATATCACAAAAATCGGCACTGCTAATTTGGAAGGTGCTGTTGCAGCGTTGGCAATTCAGGGCAATGACGCCGCATTGCTTGGATCAAAGGATTTTGACAGGAAAGTTTCTGAGCTTGCTGGAAATTACGGCGTTCCAAAAGAGCGCGCAGTAAGTTATGTAATGGCGCATGAGTTTGTGCACGCATCGCAAAAAGGAAAATATTTTGATACTATTGGAGCAGAGCTTGACGTTGAGCACACGTTGAAAGAATACTTTAATGCTAAAGGCGATAAGGACTTGGCATACATTGCAGGCGATCGTGCAGGCAAAGTGTCACGAAATTACGGCGGAGCAAGCCCATTATCGAAAACAGGCGCATCAAGCTACGGCAAGGCTGCTGCGTAATCAATATATACTCTCATTTTCTCCTCTGAAGAATGAAATACGAGGTATTGATGGAGGTTTACGAACGTCTTGAAGCCACCACAAAAAGGCTTGAAAAAACATTCATACTTTCAGAATTTTTGAAATCCGCAGATGACCTCGACAAAGTGTTATTGCTTGTACAGGGCCGTTTGTTTCCGAACTGGGACCAGCGCGAGCTGGGCATGGCTGCAAAATTGCTAATCAAGGCAATTGCTACTGCCACGGGTGCTCCTGCTGAAAAAATTGAGTCTGTATGGAAAAAAACTGGCGATATTGGAAACGTTGCCGCTGAATTAACAACAAAAAAATCACAGGCAACATTATTCTCGCAGCCGTTGACCGTGCAGAAGGTCTTTGACAACTTAAGAAAGATTTCTGAGATGGAAGGCGCAGGAACTGTTGACAGGAAAGTACAACTGGTTGCCGAACTGCTCACCAGTGCCAAGCCGAATGAAGCAAAATACATCATCCGAACTATTTTAGGCGAATTAAGAGTAGGTTTGGGCGAAGGCACAATAAGAGATGCTATTGTCTGGGCGTTTTTTGCTGAAAAGGCCGGCGTAAAGTATGATAAGAGCAAAAATGAGCTCGCTATTTCTGATGAAGAGCGAGTTAATTACGATAAATACGTCACTTTAGTTCAGGAGGCGCTTGATGTCGCAAATGATTTTGCTGAAGTGGCAAAAATTGCGAAGGAGAAAGGTGAAAATGGCTTACAAAATATTTCTTTGGTGCCTGGCAAGCCGGTAAAAGTGATGCTTTTCCAGAAGGCAAAGAATATCGCTGATGCGTTCGAAATTGTCAGCAAGCCTGCCGCGTTTGAGCAGAAGTATGATGGTTTTAGATTGCAGATACACAAGCACAACAACAAGCTGACATTATACACGCGCCGTTTGGAAGACGTTACTGCCCAATTTCCCGATGTTGTTCAGAGAATTTCAAAATTGGTCAGCGGAGACAATTTCATCATTGACGCTGAAGTTGTAGGAATTGATCCAAAGACAAAGAAGTATCTGCCGTTCCAAAGCATCAGCCAGCGTATAAAAAGAAAGTATGACATTCAGGAAATTGCAGAGAAGTTCCCTGTAGAAATCAATGTGTTTGATGTTCTTTTCTGTGAAGGCAAAAGTTTGTTGAAAACACCGTTTATTGAGAGAAGAAATATGCTGAAAAAACATATCAAAGAAGTTCCGCACGAATTGAAGCTTGCCGAGCAAATAATTACGGATGACGAATCTGTTGCCGAAAAGTTCTACAAGTCCTCATTGGACGCCGGCAATGAAGGTATAATGGTGAAGAATTTGCAGGGCATTTACAAGCCGGGCTCACGTGTCGGCTTCGGCGTTAAAGTCAAGCCAACTATGGATACATTGGAAGTTGTTATTGTCGGCGCTGAACTGGGCGAAGGCAAGAGAAGCCAATGGCTGGCGTCGTTCACTGTAGCGGTGAGAGACCCTGAAACAAACAATTTTGTCGAGATTGGCAGGGTTGGAACGGGCATTAAGGAAAAAGTTGAGGAAGGGGTAAGCTTTGAGCAGCTCACGCAGCTGTTGCAGCCATTAATTATTGAGGAAAAAGGACGTGAAGTTACAGTAAAGCCTGAAATCGTGATAGAAGTTGATTATGAAGAAATTCAAAAATCTCCTACTTATTCGTCTGGTTTTGCTCTCAGGTTCCCAAGATTGGTCAAATTGCGCACAGACCGTTCAGCGGAAGATATTAATACCGTGGAAGATGTGGCTGCATTAGCTGGAAATCAGCGTGGAAGAGGTGAATAAAAATGAAATGGCAGATTATAGTTTTATTATTGCTCGTGATTGCTTGCGCAAAGCCTGCAGTTGAGCATGTTACGGAAAAAGAACCTGCAGTAGCGCTGGCAGAGAAAGAAGCGGCTCCAGAGCCGATGACAAAGTCAGAGGCAGTTGGTATTGCCGCTGCAATGCAGATGGGCAAGCCGGTCAAGTGTGTTTCCCAGATGGCTGACCAAACCGCAACCATCTATATGAAAGGCAGCCAGATGAGAATGGATACCCTGCCTGCTGACGCGCACGGCATTTACACGGCAGACGCGATGTACACGTGGAAAGATGGCCAGGGAATGATGATGAAGATGGAAGATGTCAAGCGCATGTCTGCCGCAGGAGGCCAGCCTATACGGCCAAAAACGCAGGAAGAAATTGTCGCGAATGCTGAAAGTTCGAATACAAAGTGTGAAACGACCAGCATTGACGAGTCTATGTTCACACCACCGGCAGACATCAAGTTCCAAGATATGGGAGAGATGCTAAAACAGGCCGAAGCAGCTATGAAAGGGCTGAAGAAATAATTTTTTCTTTTCTTTTTTATTAAAGTTTAAATAGCCCAGAACTGTAAGTAAGGAAAAAGAGGAAAGTATCACTGTTTAAAGAGGTATAATGGACGCGCTTGAGTGTATTGCAACGAGAAGGAGTGTTCGCAAGTTCTTGGATATTCCAGTTGAGTTTGAAAAGGTCGGAAATGTTTTAGACGCCGGCAGATTCTCTCCAAGCGCGGGCAACTTGCAGGATTGGAAGTTTATTCTGGTTACTAATGAGAAGATGCGCCAGGAAGTTGCAAAAGCGTGTGTCGAGCAGTACTGGCTCGGGGCTGCTCCAGTCATTATTATTGTCTGCACTGAACCTGACAAGACAAAGCGTTTCTACGGCAGTTCAGGTGAAAAATACAGCATCC
>JBGPJV010000058.1:0-5738 GCA_041485605.1 Candidatus Nanoarchaeia archaeon
ACGGCGAGTACTATATACAGAATCAAGTCCTGCCAGGAGTTGAAAGGATATTTGCGGTGCTTGGCATCACGGTTGATGATTTGAGCAGCACTACAAAACAGAGTTCGCTAGCCGGTTTTTGATAATTTATATAAAATCTACAGGTTAAATATAAAACACTGAGAACTTTACATATTCTAACTATATCTAAAAAGAGGGCAGTTACTGGAGGGCAGCGCCGAAACAAGTTCGGCTGGTCCTCCATAGATTGTGAGGCAAGTCTCTGGAGGGAGTTATCATGGAGCCAATAAGATACTTTGATACGGTTGACCTGGTAGAGCCACATTGCAAAGGATGCCAGCACATCATTCATTATGACCGAGATGCCACATTTGACAACAAGAAACAAGCGCTAATGTGCAGGTTTTGCGGTTCAGCGCTGTAATTCTTTGAATATCTTTCTTTGAATTATCGGATTATTGTAGTTGGTTTCCTTGTATTCTGGAATGGCATACGGAATACGAGTGTGGCGGGCACATTCAATAACTTTTGGCACATCAATCATCCCATACTCGCCATCATACCCGGCTTCATCTTGCAGCGTGCCAAACCCAATTTTTGTATCAGAGAATTGAAGCGAGCCAATGCGTGACTTGTGTTTTTCCAGCACCCTGATTATTTCTGCAGTCATCGCCGTTTTCAAATCTTTTCCCAGAATGCTTCTTCCAATTTCCTTGTCCTCATCGGTCATCTGCAAGCAATACTTCTTGCCATCAGCGTCTATAGCGAAAAAATCACGGGAAGCAGGCTCAGCCTTTGACCATACGTACACTGACTGGGCATAATGCACGACATCAAACGCCATCGGAATATTCATGCGCTCAAAATCAGACGGGCGTGTTGTAACAAAGCAATGATGCATTGACGAGCCGGAATATGCCGGGTCAACCGGAATCGCGTTTTCCATCTGCAATTGAATATCTGAATTGCGCTGCAGCCCATGGTGAAATTCCTGCAAAGCGTCAAGCGCTTGCTCCAAATCAATCTTTGGCGGCCAGTTGACCTGCGGATACTTGTCAAACAGGCATTGATACTGGAAGTATACCTTTGCCTTTGTCCACAACGCAACTTCATTCGAGAGCGTCACGCAGCGCGCAAGGAATTCACGGCTGTTTCTTTGAATATAGCTATCACGGGAAATAGGGTCGATATTGCATTCGGGACCATTGCTATCAGGCGCCTCAAGCCCGATAACAGGATAATGATATTTTTCATTCGCATCAACAATGCGCAATAGAGTATTCCCTATATTTTTACCTTCAACATCGGGCCCCAGCAGCAAAAATTCAATGCCTTCTTTGCACAGGTCCTTTCTTGCTTCAATCTGGTCTTCCTTCACTATCGACTTCGCCAACAACTTCATCGTGCTGGGAACTTTGCCATAAACTAATAAATGTTACTATCGACGGGTAATTCTATTAATAGACAGGGACTCCTGCGAAATCGCGCCAAAACTTTAGCTGAGTTTTGGAATGCCCTACATTCCAAAACCTTTTTAAAGGGGTCACAATACCCGCAACGTATGGGCGTCTACAAGTATTTAGTTCAAAACTGGCGAGAAAACGGCATGCCCGCAGACCAAAAACGTGAACGCCTTATTGCATGGCGACGCGCGCCTTCTACTATCAGAATAGAACGCCCAACCAGGCTAGACCGAGCACGCGCTTTGGGCTACCGCGCAAAGCCAGGCGTTTTTATTGTCAGACAGCGCGTAAGCATGGGTTCACACACGCGCCCAGACTGGAGCGGAGGCAGGCATTCAAGCAACATGGGCATCCGCCTCAATTTGCGCAAAAGCTACAAATTAATAGCAGAAGAGCGCGCTGCAGATGTGTATCCAAACTGTGAAGTTCTTAACTCATATTATGTCTTAGAAGACGGCAAGCACTACTGGTTTGAAGTTATCCTTGCAGACAGAGCACACCCAAGCGTCGTTGCAGACAAAAGAACTGCGGCAGCCGCACAAGTGGGCAGAGTCTATCGAGGCTTGACCAGCGCCGGCAGAAAATCCAGAGGCCTGCACAGCAAGGGCATGGGATCTGAAAAAGCACGACCGTCACGCCGAGCACACTCAAGACGATCATAATTATAACTTTTTCGAGCCAGCGCTGAATTTCGTTTAGCGGGTCTCGAAATCGAATAATTTCGAGGTGGTTTGGTTGCCCAAAAAGAAGGAAGAAAAACACGAAGAATTAGAGAAAGAAGAAGAAACAACCGATAACTACGTCGAGGCCGAAGATGTCGACCTCGCCGTCAAAGATGATGATGTCGAGTATGAAGAAGATTTAGAAGCTGCTGAAGAAAAACCCGAAGAAACGGAAGAGCCCGCAGCCCAAGACTGGTCTGACGAGTAATTTCTCATTTTTTTCTAAAATTTTATATAGCATCTATCTTTTTTGCTCACTATGACAAGACTTGAACCTAACAATTCTTTGTATATAATTACCGGCTGGTTCTGGGGCTCGCGAACGGAATCCACTTCAGAAAGAGATCTATTTGGAGGGCATTTTGATCTGAATCATGATGACACTATAGAAGGCAGACTGTCAGACGACTGCGGCACATCGCGCATAATTGGCACGATGACCCCAGAAATGCTTGAATTCGTAAAAACATACAGGAAAAAAGAGCATCAAAAGAAGCCCACCACCTGGTATTACAAATTCGAGAAAAAGAACGGCATCTGGATAGGCGGCTATGACTGTGAAAAAATCGAAACAACGTATCTTGACTATAATACCATTATGCAGGCAAGATGCCTCACCTTACCTGTCTTGGACGCCTACAAAGCCATGAATAAAAGGCGACTTGACAACAAGTAGCCACTTATAAACCCCTTCTCTAAAACGCCTATTTATATACTCTGAACTATAGACTGTGCTATGTTCTTATGTTGTCACTTGACAGTGCTAATAAATCGAAACCTTTATATAGGGGGTTTACTTTCACTCCTATCTGGGGGTATCAAACCATGGACAACCAAAATACAAGATTACCGTCAACGCTTGACAAAGTTACTTCAGTTCTTTTTAGAAAACTCGCCGCGCCTATCGCGCTTACAGTAGGACTCGCAGGATGCTTCAACGCATCAGGATACCGCCCGTTAAACAAAGACGACATCGAGCTGCGCGACGAAGCTAGAAATGCGCAGTACAGCATGGATGTAGGCCAATTGGCATTACAGAACATTTCCGAATCAAACATGACTGATGAAGAACTTGTAAGCAAGGGCGAAATCAAGTCATACGCTACCCCAGAAGGATTCTCAAATTTGGCAAAAGGATTTACAGCAGACTCAGCAGAAGGCAAGGCATTGGTTGAATTGAACAATTCAGATATCTACCTCAGCAACCTTTTCACAGGCGCAAAAATCAGACGACACGCACTTAGAAGCCTGAAATCAAACGCTGACTTTGAAGGATTTGAACGCTACGGCAAAATGTCACGAGAAGACATTGAAGTAGTTGCAGACAATTTGAAAGAATTGAGCACATCACTCAAACGATTAACATTCCAGAACCGCGAAGCATTGACAAAATTGAACAACGCCGATGTTGCTGTAATGCTTGACTACAACGAAAAAGCATTGAGAACATTGAACGACTTGTTTACATCAATTGCAGATACTGAAACCCACGAAGGGCATTTGGACAAAGTCATTGACGCACAGAAATACTCAGCATTGATTCTCAAAAGCACAACCGGCTTTGACCAGTACGGCGTAATCGAAGGCGAAGGAAGACAGGTTTTGAACAAACTTTTGGACCAGAAAGTCCGAGATGTTGTTTCAGCAAGAACTGAATTCGCAAAAGATTACGGCAGCAAGGACGGCATGACATTGAAAGACGCATACAAAGACCTGCTTGACAAAACATTTGACGAAGCATCTGACTGGGGCGAAAGCTCATTGGAAAAGATCAGCAACGTCTATCTTGGCAAGGCCCTTGAAATGAGCAAAGAAGCACGCAAGAGCAACAACATTACGACCAAGCAAATGCTTGCAGTAAACAGAGTAATTGCAAAAGACTTCCTTGCAAAAATGGGCACAGCTGCACAAGAAGGCAATGGCGACAACATCAATGTTTTGAAAGACATCATATTGCCAGCAGCACCAGGCTACAGCCTGCTTGCGCTCATTTTGAACTTGAAAGCACTTGACAAAGACAGCTATTCACCAGAAGGCAAGTCAGTTGAATCAAAATATGAAACCACACTTGTAGATGGAAACTCAATCAACAACGGATTCCAGACACGCTACAACGTACCTGGCTCATTGAAAGGATACAGAGTTAGATTGGCCTCAGCAGGCATTTCAACAGCAGCGCAGATTGCAGGCGCAGTATTGTACCTTTCTTCAATCGGCAAGGGCGGCCACGGAAGCGGCGGCAGCTCAGCACCAGCAACATCGTCAAGCGGTGGAGATACTATAACACCGGGAACAGGTCCAAGATGAAAAAGATACTCTTAGCACTACTCGCACTGTTAATCGTACCAGCTGTTTATGCAGCAGTCGATGTTACTTATGTTTTCAACCAGAACAACGTTAACGTATCAATGTATAACTGCCTTGACGCAACCTGTTCACAAGTCGCAGCATTCGCAGGCAGTATTATAGACGGACCAGCTGTTACAGACAGCACAATAACAATCAGGTATCCAGACTCACTTGCAACGCCATTCGGCTACGCAGGATTCTTTGTCAGCAAAGGATACAGACCATTAGAATTACACTCAACCAGGCATACAAACGGACAAGGCGGACTCGCTCCACCTATAACCGTGAACGCAGAATTCACCAAATACCCAATCACCTGCCGCGCAGTTGTATCAGAATTAAACTTTGTAAACGAATTACAGCCAAACATACCACTTGTTGTTAACACATCAGCAAGACTTGACGCAGTCACTGCATCAGCATTCCAGCTGACAGACAACGACATTGGCTATGTTCCATCAGAATTCAAACAGGAATACTACGGCGCAGACACCATCGTCAAGATGGAAATATTGCAGTCAGGAAGCGTTATCCACTCACAGCAAAAAGAATTCAGCGCTGTAAAAGGAAACTCATTGATTGCAGACAGCTCAGTTCCTGTCCAATTTATCTACTTACCAAGCGCAACCGGCGCATTTACAGTCAAAGTTACTGCACAAGTCGTTGACGACCAATGTGCATCAACAGAAGACCAAAACGCACAAGGCGCATTCAGCGTCCTTGCAAGCGCGCCACAAGGCCAGTTCTATACTATATTGAACAGCCTGACTGTGAACAACTCTCATCCTAGAGTTGGACAGCCAGTCCTTGTTTCATACAGCAAATTAACCAACCACGCAGACGGCGCAGGCGTTTTGACATCAATACAGACTAACGTCACGTATTCAGTCAAGAACGGCGCAGCAAACGTGTTCAGCCAGGCAACGACACTCGTTGCAAACCCAGACGCTGTAACACCAGTTACTTATTCATTTGTATTCACGCCAACAGCAGCAGGCGTACATACTATAACAGTTACTGGATTTTCAAACTCAATCTTGCCAGTAACACAGCCTGAAATAACAGATACTGAAACAATGCAGTTGAACGTTATCGGCTCAATGAGCTATAAAGTTGTATTCGAAGTCAGCGACGCAGACAGCGGCGACTCAATTCCGAACGCGTCAGTCAGCATCGCAGGATTCAGCAACACAACCAACGCAAA
>JBGPJV010000059.1:0-5720 GCA_041485605.1 Candidatus Nanoarchaeia archaeon
AGAGATAACCATCCTGCAGCCGGCTATGAATCTATGAAGTATGCGGCGAATGCGGGTATCAAAGTGTACGCTGTTGGCGTCGGTCCTACGACGGATGAGAAATTCATGATGGACTCGGCAGAAATTACGAATGGTATTTATTTCAGGGCAACTGAGGAAACCAGATTGAACATTTTGTTTGGCCCGGTCGATGAGCAAAATCAAAATACTGGCCAGATGGATTTGGTCATTTTGAACAAGAATCACTTTATTACTGAAAACTTTGAGCCAAATGCGACATTGTATGGCTTCAATCAAGTCTCGCCAAAAGGCGCAGCGAGATTGTTGGCAACCACTACGACAGGCGATCCCGTGCTCACAATTTGGCGCCTCGGCCTTGGCCGTGTTGCGGCTATGTCTACTGATGACGGCGGCAAGTGGGCAGGTTCATTGCTGGCGTCAGGCAACTCACGATTAATTGCCCGTACCATGAACTGGGCAATCGGCGACCCTGAGCGAAAAAGCGCCTCGTTTATTGATGCCAAAGACACGCGTCTTGACGAATCTGCAGAAATAACAGTTAAAAGCGATGTTCCGCCGACCGCTGATAATGTGGTCTTCTACAAGATCGATGAAGATACGTACACTGGCAGCATTCTGCCAACTTCTGTTGGCTTCCAGTCTGCTGCAGGGGCGGAATTTGCAGTAAATTATGAGTCAGAATTTGGCCGTCTGGGTATGAACCCTGAACTGGATAGCGTCACGAGCTCGACCGGCGGAAAAATCTTTGACGCCAATGACATTAACGGCATTGTTGAACGGGCTAAAACAACGGCAAAGCGAGTAGTGAACTCGCGCGATTACGTTCGCGCGCCATTTTTGATATTGGCAATTATCATATTTATCGTCGAAATATTTATAAGAAGACTTGTGCGGAAGGAGTGATGGAATATGGGCTTTATTACTAAAAATGCGAATATGATTTTGCTATTTTTGATTATGTTGAGCGCTGCTTCTTTGGTTGGCGCTACTGTTTTCTTCCAGATGAATTTTGAGAAGATTAACACTGAGTACAACCAGAAAGTGCAGCAGCTGCAGGTGATTTCAAAGGACTTGCAGGTTCAGCAGGCTCTGCTGGACAAGATTAAGAGTGAATTGACAATCAAGACTGAGCGTGAAACTCAGCTTGGTGAGAAGTTTACTGAAGTGAAGACCAATAAAGAACAGCTTGAAACTCAGAAAGCTGCGCTTGAGAGCACTAAAGAGCACTTGACTTCAGAGCTCGAGTCTACTGATGCAACTTTGCGTTCAACGCAGTCAGAGCTTGAAGCCAAGAAAGGCGTTATTTCCACGTTGCAGACCGATAACGACAAATTAAGCACTCAGTTGAACGTATGCGGCGACCAGCGTGATAATTACAAGAAGGATAAGGATGCTTGCGTGACCGCAAAGGCGTTGTGTACATGCCCGTAAAACCAATAACCGCGGCGTTGAGGGAAGCCAAGAAGGCAGTTTTGCAGATCATATTATTTAACAGCATAATCGACACTTTGGTAGCATACATACTATTGCTGTTGGGCTGCACGCTGTTATCCCTGCCATCATGGTGGGCATTGGTTCCTGCAGCCGCGTATGCCGTCATACACACGTACGGCAATCTCAAGGACGTTAATTTCGCCGCAATTGAAGAGAAGTTTCCCGCTTTGAAAGAGCAGCTTATCACTGTTGCTGACAATTGGAGGGAGCAGAACGAGATTATTGATGCGCTAAATCAGGAAGTTTTGCAGAAGATGAAGGAAATCAGAACGTCTTCTTTCTTGAATTTTGGCAAATTGACAAGAGAGATTGCCGTTATGGCTGTTGTGTCTTTTATCATTATTGGTGCTGCCGCGTTTAATGTCAAGTTTCTTGATATGAACAAGATGATGAAGGAAATACGCGATTTTAAGCCGGCCGGAAACTATGATGTTAACAAGGAATTGCTGGATTATGAGGAATCCCAGAATTTGAGCGATATTTTGGGCGACAAGAGCATTACCGAGCTGGGCCAGCAGCAGTTGAATCTGGAGCTTAATCCCATTATGAGTGACGTTCAGATTGGCAAGTATCATCCTCCTGAAGAGCGTAAGTTCAGGGAAGTTATGCCGTCCGAAATTAAAGCAACGACTGATGTGAGCTTTGAGGAGAACATTCCCAAGCAGTATCAGAGGATAGTCAAAACATACTTTAAAGAAATCACCAAGTCATAAGAATCATAAATATTAAATACCAAGAAAGAAGAGGTGTTGCATATGAAAATAGAGGATGCGAAAAAGACGTTTGATTACGTTTTCAGCGAGTTGAACAAGGTTATCGTTGGCCAGACAGAAGTTTTGAAAGAGGTTTCTGTTGCGCTTCTTGCTGATTCTCACGCATTGATTGAAGGTTACCCTGGACTGGCAAAGACCTTGACTATCAAGACGCTTGCGCAGTTGCTGGATTTGAAGTTCTCACGTGTCCAAAACACGCCTGACTTGATGCCGTCTGACATTACAGGAACGTACATTATCGAGGAAACGTCTGGCGGAAAGCGTAATTTCAAGTTCCAGCCGGGTCCGGTGTTTACGAATATTTTGCTGGCAGACGAAATCAACCGTGCAACTCCAAAAACTCAGTCAGCTTTGCTCGAGGCAATGCAGGAGCACCAGGTTACTGTAGGCAACACTACGTTCAAATTGGAAGAGCCGTTTTTCGTTCTCGCAACACAAAACCCGATTGAACAGGAGGGTACGTATCCATTGCCTGAAGCTCAGGCAGACCGTTTCTTGCTGAAGATTAAGGTTGATTATCCGACATTTGATGAGGAAGTTGAGATTGTCAACCGTTTTGCTGAAGATTACAAGAAAGCTGTTTTGAAGCCGGTGTTGAACAAGGACAGCTTGCTGTACTTGCAGCACATGACTAAGATGATTCCGATTGCGAATGATATCAAGAAGTATGCCGTGCAGCTTGTGACTTCTACTCGTCAGAAGAAGAATCTGATTGAGTTTGGCGCTTCTCCGAGAGCTAGCATTGGTTTGATTCTGGCTTCCAAAGCCCGTGCTTTGATCGAGGGCCGTAAGTACGTAAGTAAGGATGACATTAACAAGATGGCATTTCCGGTTATGCGTCACCGCATTGTGTTGAGTTTTGAGGCGGAAAGGCAGGGCATGCATGCTGATGATGTTATCAAAACCTTACTGAAATGATGAGAATTGAAAATTCTCGGCAGCCCGAAAACCAGAGGTTTTCGAGATGATTGATCAGGAATTTCTCCACCAGCTGGACCGGTTTGCTTTAATTATCAATAAGCGCATTACGTCCAATTATATTGGTGAAAGATTCTCTCACTCGACTGGCAGGGGTCTTATTTTCAAAGACCATACGATTTACGCGCCTGGCGAAGACTTTAGAAGCATTGACTGGCGAGTTTTTGGCAGGACCGACAAGCTGTATGTTAAGCGCTATGAGGAAGAGCGTAATCTTGCCGTGCACATTATTCTTGACTTCTCTGCAAGTATGGGTTTTGGCACGATTATGACCAAGGCAGAATTTGCCAGCATGGTTGGTATTGGTTTTGCGTATTTGGCATTGAAAAATAATGAACGGTTTGTTCTTTCAACATTTTCTGACAGTTTGGAGTTTTTCAAGGCGAGAAAAGGAAGAGGCCAGCTGGCGTCCATGGTTGAATTTTTGAATACAAAGAAGCCGAAAGGGCTGACAAAGCTTGAGCAGTCGCTTGGAAGCTACAAGAAACTGTTGAATTCGAAGTCATATGTAGTTATCCTCAGTGATTTCCTGTATTCGGTTGAGGATATCAGGAAGGCGTTGTTTTTGTTCAAGCATCACAAGGTTGTTTTGATTCAGGTTCTTGACAAAATTGAGAAAAACCTTGAATTGGAAGGCGATTTCAAGCTGAAAGACCTGGAAACAAACGAAGTTCTTAGAACATATATCAACCCGTTTGCGCGCAAGCAATATTCAAGCATGCTTGATGAGCACGTTGAAAAGATTCGCCAGGTTTGCACTGAAGTTGGCGCGCAGTTTTATTCTGCTAATACCGGCCAGAACGTGTTTGACGTGTTCTTTGACGTGCTGGGCAGAAAGAGATGAACGTTGTTTTAATTACAGGCTCAAGCGAGGGCATTGGCAGGGAAACAGCATTCAAATTTGCTGAAGAAGGGTGCGTTCTTGTAATTACGTACAATAGCCACAAGAAAGAAGGCGAGCAAACAGCAAAGAAATGCCTTGAGCTGGGAGCTGCCGAAGTTTTGCTCCTGCCATTAAACGTTTCTGACGATAAAAGCATAAAGAATTGTGTGAAGGCAGTTGTCAAGAAGTTCAAGCACATTTCTGTTTTAGTGAATAATGCCGGAGTCCTTAAATGGAATAATTTCAAGAGCCAGTCATTTGATGATATTGCGGAGCAGGTTAACGTAAACCTGACAGGGCTTATGAAAATGACTCACGAGGCTTTGCCTTTCGTGAAGGATATGATTATCAATATTGCCAGCGGCGCAGGAAAAACCGCTTACGACACATTAGTGCCTTATTGTGCAACAAAGTTTGGAGTTCGTGGTTTTACTCAAGGGCTTGCACAGGAATTGAAGATCCCAGTGTACGCTGTCAATCCAGGCATGACTGCTACCAGAATGACAAATTTTAAGGGAGTTCCACCTGAGAAAGTGGCACAAGTGATATTTAACACGGCAAAAGGGAAGTATAAAGTGAAATCCGGCGGCGACATTGACGTCTGGGAGCATATCTAATGGGTTTGCTGAATCGTCTCTTTAAGTCGCAGGAAGAGCTTGCAAAAGATGTAGCGTTGAAAGACGAGGATTTTCTGCGCGCGTGGAACGATTACCACAAGACTGTCAATGAAAAATCAGTATTGATCGAGTTCTTGTCCAAGAATAATTATCTGCAGACAGTGCCCAAACTGCAAAAACTGCTCGCATTGGAGTTATCTGAAATTGAAGGCGAGAAGAAAACAGAGAAGCAGCTTATTGACGACTTGGAATCAATTGAGCATGACAAGCGCATTGAGAGAGTCCAGAACTTGCATAACCGCTTGGCTTACGCTGAAACAAAATACAAGTACATCTACAAATTGCTGAATACTTTGCATGACGCTATTGTCGCGCAATTGCACATTGTTGAACAGCTTTCATCCGCGAAAGATATTGACGCATTAATCTCTTATCTGAAATCCCAGTCAGCGGTTGAACGTGAAGTCATGAAGCAGGTTGAGTCGCGCGAAACTTTCCACGGGTTGTTCTTGGCGTTAGTCAAAGGCGAGCACATTGTGGGAAGAATGGACGCCAAGGAAAAACAGCTTCTGAAGAGAATGGAATTAGTAATGCAAGGCGTGCTTTCTGATAAGCGCAAGAAAGGCAATGTGTACCAATGGGCTGACAAGGTTTTCAAGGGAGTTCAGAATCAAATTGGTGAATATATCGCGCGCCACGAAGAAGATGAAGTTGGAAACAATCCTGATGTTGACTTCGAGTACGTCAACCATTCAGAATTTATTGATTTTGTCAGGCAGTGCGCCGTAGAAGTTGGTGAAAAACCTTCAGAACAAATGATAAATGTTTTCGTGCACACGTTTAGAGAATGGTATAACAACCGTTAATTATTTAAAATCCTGAGTCGCAATATAATATTGTCCATCGTACGCAACCCCAACTCCTAAAGTATCATATTCATCATTCAAAATGTTG
>JBGPJV010000060.1:0-5669 GCA_041485605.1 Candidatus Nanoarchaeia archaeon
AAATCTTTCCAAAGCAAAATGAAGAATTTTAGTTATTCTTTTCTCAGTGAAGTAAGGATTACCCGCACTCATCCAGATTAAGCCTGCTTCCTCTGTTTTTTCCATTATAGAATTAAACGTCAATCATTTCAATTTCAATGTTGAGGCCTTCTGGGATTGGAACTCTCATAACCAATCGCAAGGCTCTTTCGTCCAAGCCAAGGTCAATCAATCGCTTGTGGACACGCATTTCGTATCTTTCCCAAGTTGAAGTGCCTTGACCGCACGGAGAACGTCTGGTAGCAAGCTTCAAGCGCTTTGTTGGCAGAGGAATAGGACCTCTCATATCGACACCGGTCTTGTCAGCAATGTCTTTAATGAAAGTACACGTCTGATTAAGCTTGTCTATGTCTACACTCGCCAGCTTGATTCTTGCTTTTTGCATAGTTTTGTTTCACGGGGACACTCAGGTCTCCGGGAATAATTAATGATGAAAAATAAAAAGATTATTTCTTGACCAAGTCAATGCACATGCCTGCAGCAACGGTGTTGCCGGAGTCACGCACTGCAAATCTGCCCAATGGCGGGAATTCCTTGACTTTCTCGATAACGAGCGCCTGGATTGGCTTAATCTTGACAACACACGCATCGCCGTTCTTGACAAAGTCAGGATGGTCTGCAAGAGTTTCGCCGGTTGCCGGGTTAATCTTCTTAACTATCTCGGTAATCTGGCACGCAACCTGAGCGGTGTGGATGTGGAACACTGGGGTGTAGCCAACAGTCACAACAGTCGGGTGGTTCAAGATAATCATGTTTGCAGTGAACTCAATAGCCACGGTTGGCGGGTTGTCAACTGGACCAATAACGTCGCCTCTTGCGATGTCCTTCTTTTCAACACCACGCAAGTTAAAACCAACGTTGTCACCAGGCTCAGCTTCTGTCAGCAATTCGTGGTGCATTTCGATGGTCTTGACTTCGCCAATAATACCAGTGCCAGACCTGCCCGGCATGACGATGACCTTTTGGCCAACCTTCATAACGCCGGTTTCAATCTTGCCGACTGGAACAACACCGATACCGGTGATGTTGTAAACATCCTGAATTGGCAGTCTCAAAGCCAAGTTTGTAGGCTTGACACGCTCTTTCAAGTTGTCAATGGCTTCAAGCAATGTTGGGCCAGTGTACCATGGCATGTTGCCAAGCTTCTTGACAAGGTTCTCGCCAGGGTATGATGCGATTGGAATAACCTGCACGTCATCAACCTTGTAACCTACGCTCTTGATAAGGTCCTGAGCCTGCTTCTTAGTAGCTTCAAACTTTGCCTGATCGTACTTGTTCAAGTCCTGCTTGTTGCAAGCAACAATCAACTGCTGAACGCCAAGCGTCTTGCACAAGAAAGCGTGCTCCTTGGTCTGGGCTTGGATACCTTCAGTACCGATAACGAGCACAGCAGCGTCTGCTTGTGAAGCGCCCGTAATCATGTTCTTGATAAAATCCCTGTGACCAGGCGCGTCAATAATGGTGAAGTCAAACTTCTTTGTTGAGAACTTCTTGTGAGACAAGTCGATGGTGATACCACGCTCTCGTTCTTCCTTCAAAGAGTCCATAACGAATGCGAACTCGAAACCTGACTTTCCAAGCTCCTGAGCTTTTTCCTTGAGCTTTCTCATAGTCTGCTCATCAATAGTACCTGCGTCGAAAAGCAGTCGTCCAACTGTAGTGGACTTTCCGTGGTCAACGTGACCAACGAATACGATGTTTAAGTGTGGTTTTCCTTTTGCCATTGTATATGCCCCTCCTTCTTGAGTAGTATTGAAGTTTTATATAAAACTCAAAAGTCGAGAGGGGGTTTATAAACATTTTGGTTTTCTTAGAGGTAAAAAGTATACTGCGGATTCGCAAAATTTTAATATTACCTGTTTGTATGAAAAGCATAGTAAGAGGTGATTTCGATGAAAAAACTATTTGTATTGATGTCTTTGATGCTGTTATTGGCACCAGCAGCAGCGTTTGCAAGGACTGTTTCGGCATACAATAATTATTATGCAAGTGCGTCATCTGTCAGCCACGCATACAATAAATATCAGGTTGTTCGAGTTGGAAGCAACGGCTTCACAAGATCAGTTGATGGCGTGCGCTATAGTTTTAACGTGAAAACAATAGATGGCACGAAGCGCAAAGTAACATTTGAAGGACGGGCCAAAGGTAAGATAGTGCAGACTGAGGCAACCTTTGACAACAACAACCTTGGCACATTGGTTATCGGCACCAGGTCATATCCATTCCAAGTTGACATGAAGCACAAATCAATCAGCATAAGCTACGGAGTGACTTTATCAACAATTTAATTTTTTAATTTTTTTTCTTTACTTCTTTGATATGTCGGAAATCTGATTTCCGAGGTTTTCTTTACTTCTTTGACATGTCGGAAATCTTGATTTCCGAGCATGCTCAAGAATCACAAAGTGGTTCTTGACACGATAAAGTTTTAAATATCTCTTAGAGCAGCTTTAGTAAAAAAGAGGTAAAATGAGATGGCTTGTAGTATTATTATTGCTTATTCAGCTCGTGCAGGCAAAGTCATATTCAATATACCCGCCGCCTTTTGATGCAAGCGTGGATATGCGCGAGCGCATAAGTTTTCCTCATATCTATCCTGGGCAGACAATCGTATCAGAAGAACGCTTCCTTGAAGAGCCACTGCGGCCAGGAAGCAGCACGGTCAGGTGGACATCAATAGGAGCGTACAGCATTGCCCTTGACAAAACACACCTAGTGCGCAAAGATTTTGTGTTGATAATTAAAAGCAAAAAAGGGCCGCAGATACGAATGCTGCCTTTTGAGACAACCAAAATATATCTTGAGCCCGATTATTTTAAAATCAGGTTTGACAAGGAAACATTCACAGTTTGGCTGGCAAAATATGCGCGCTAAACGCCTGAACCGAGCTGTGCAGCAGTCAAGCCCTTTCTCTGGACAATCTGCTGGATGATTTTCGGCTGCAATTCCGCAGGCAGTTTTTCAAAAGTCTGGTCTGCCAGAGATGAAGTTCCACGGCCCGCAGTCGCTGAACGCAAGTCACTGCTCCAGCCAAGCATCTCGCCGACAGGCAGCCTTGCTTTGACAACAGACAAGTTGCCTTCCTGCGATAATTCAAGAACCTGACCACGCTTGTTCATGACGAGCTTTGTCATTTCGCCGGTAAATTCAACCGGTGCTTCAATCAAATGAGTTTGAACTGGCTCAAACATGACCGGACCGGCAGTCATCATTGCTACACGGATACCTTCACGAACACCAGGATACATTTGAGCTGGACCACGGTGGATTGCGTCTTCGTGCAGTTTTGCATCAATTAAAATGACTTTGACGCCGACACACGGCTCTCTTGCCAATGGGCCTTCGTTCATGACCTGCTCGAAACCTTCCAAGACGAGTTCCATTGCCTCGCTCAGCTGGACAATACCTCTGGTAGCGTCCAAGAACATGTTTCCATTGTAAATTTGTCTTACAGATAAGGCAGTGTCGTTGTCCCAGCCGGCAGCCACCAGCTTGTCACGCATACTCAAGTCCTTCTTCTATATACGGCCTTCCGAAATATCGCCGTTCCTAAGAAGCTCACGAATTTGCGGCTCTAAAGGCTCAACAATAAAGTATACCTTGTTGTGCTTGTTAGGAGTTTTACCTTCTCCCATCTGGGATTTCTTAGAGACGGTTTCTCTGTAAACAACAATGGGCGGTGAGGTTCTAATCCTGACGCCCTTTTCGGTAATGATTCTATTCTCAATGATTTCAAGATGCAGCTCGCCCATGCCGCGCAGCAAGTTCTCGCCAGTTTCCTGGTTGATTTCAATCTTGACGGATGGATCCTCTTTTGCGACTTTCTTGAGAACTTCAACAAGCTTTGACAAGTCCTGCGGTTTTTCAGGCTCAATTGCCTTGGTAATGACCGGCTCGAAAATGTGCTTGAGCTCTTCGAAAGGATGCTCAGGCTCTTCAGTGATAGTTTCTCCTGCATTGCCGGAAATGCCTGCAATTGCAAGAACGTTTCCTGCAGGAACTTCCTCAAAAATTTCAGGCTTGATTCCCTGGTACATAAAGACAGTTGACAATCTTTGCTGCTGCTTTGCATTGTTCAGCCAAACCTGCATACCGTCACGCACAGTGCCTGAGTACAACCTGCCAGCAGAAATTTCCCTTCCGGATTTCGGCTCAATAAGAATTCTAGTGATGATAAACGCAACTTTTCCATTTGGATTGCACGTCATGAGATCTTTGCCCAGCTGCGAGTCCAAATCTCCCTTCCAGATTTTTGGAACACGGTAAACTTGCGCCTGTTTTGGGTTTGGCAGGTGATTGATGACCATGTCGAGAATAACTTCGTGCAATGGGCACTTTTCCCAGACAAACTTTTCCCTTTCTTCGTCCTCCAGTTCGTAAATCCTGAGGATATCCTTGAAATTGACTCCCTTTTTCTGCATATACGGCAAGCTTAACGCCCAGTTGTCTCTGGCACTGCCGAACGCAACACTGCCGTCCTGAATGTTCACTTGCCATTTTTGTTTAAACTCAGTTTCTGCAATCTGCTCAAGCAATTTGTTGAATTCTGTAATAATTTCAACGAAACGCTTCTGCATCTGCTCAGGAGTGTACTGCATTTCCTTAATAAGACGGTCAACCTTGTTGATGAAAAGAACCGGCTTGACACGCTCTCTGAGCGCTTGTTTCATAACTGTTTCAGTCTGCGGCATAATGCCTTCTGAAGCGCAGACAAGAACGACAGTACCGTCAATTGCACGCATAGCTCTGGTAACGTTTCCGCCAAAATCAACGTGGCCTGGAGTATCAATAAGGTTAATCAAGTATTCTGAGTTTTGGAACTCGTGAACCATTGAAACGTTTGCCGAGTCAACTGTCATCAGACGCTCTTGTTCATCAGCGTGCTGCCACGTCGCCATACCTTTGTCTAATTCGCCTGCTGAAGATTCTGACATAAATCCGGCTGCGGCAAGCAAGTTATCTGTAAACGCAGTTTTTCCGTGGTGAATGTGCGCAGATGTAGCAATGTTTCTAATCTTGGTCTGGTCATGCGACATACGCTTCATTCGAGCAATTTTATCTTCAGTAACTGCCATTTTTATTCCTTAAAGATCATACGGCGCGTAAATAACGTGAACGTCATGCACAGTTGGATATGCATATAATTCAGACTTTTTGAACCACAAATCAATCTCTTTCTTTGCTTCATCGCTAGTTCCAGATGCGTGAATCAGGTTAGCAGCGCCTTTGCGCTTTGTAGACGCGTAGCCAAGGCTTAAATGAGCATAATCGCCTCTGATAGTTCCCGGAGGAGAATCTTTCGGGCCAGTAGTGCCGACAAGCTTTCTGACAATCTCAACAGCATGCAGTCCTTCAAGCACGACAGCAACAACAGGACCTTCCTGAAGGAACTTCCTTGTAGCTTCAACAATCATCTTGCCAATTTCTTCAACAGTTTCCTTGTATTTAATGCCATAAGCATCCCAATCTTTCTTTGTCTTGCCGCCAACTATTGGAATCAAAGAATCCTGATAGTGCTTCTTTGCAAGCTCAGCGTCAACCCGCACAAGCTTTAATCCAACAATCTTCAAGCCAACGCGCTCAAATCTTGAAAGAATCTCGCCGACCAATGCCCTCTGCACAGCATCAGG
>JBGPJV010000061.1:0-5661 GCA_041485605.1 Candidatus Nanoarchaeia archaeon
CAAGATTTTCCTGTTTAGCATGCACTGCGCTGCCTGTCATTACCATAAGGCAGATGTTGAAGCAGCGGAAACGCATGAGCCTGCCCGGTACACGTTCGAAGTATCTGGAAAAGATGACCTCAACGTACGCGTCATCCGAAGCAGCGAGGGTATTGTCAAGATTCCTCATGTTGGCAGCATTGAGCCCGGCCCGAATGCAGAGGGCTTTGTTTCAAACATTGAAGGCATTATTGAGAAGTTCAAGAAACAGATCGAAATTCTTAGGGACACGGCAGAAGACGATGAAGACAAGAAGAAGGCAAAAAACATGCTCAAGAAACTGCAGAATGTTCTCTGGGGCTCTGAAACGCTCAAGGTTGTTATTGAGGATCCATCAGGAAACTCGGCAATTATTTCTGAAAAAGCGGTGAGGCAAAAAATATGAACAATAAACTAAAACCAGAGCTTAAGCTAGCGGACAAATTTTTAGATTTGAAAACGTTAGACACCAACATTATTCTTGACCATCTGGACGAGCAGATTCAGGCGAGAGAAATGTCTGTAGAAAAAAGGCTAAAAAAGGATTTGTTGAAATAATTTATTTCTCAACAGCGACGTAGTCAATTCTTTTTTCGTACGATGCCGATTTATCACGCTGTTCCACGCGGTGTTCTGTTCTTACTACGGGCGTGTATGATCGCATGGCGCCGTAAATAGCGCCGGCCATTATGCCTGCTGCAATCACAATGGTTGCTGCAGTGCGCTTCAAATCCCATCCTTCTCCGTATTCTGCGTCCACTTTTTTTCCAAGGTCTTTTTCTTTCATGCTACGTGTTGTATGTGTGTTTTTTCCTGAACGTACTTCAATAATTCCGGATCGCCGGTTGCTTCTAAATCTTTGGTTGCGCGTTCGATTTCCTGCGCGTCTCCGTGCTTGAATGCTTCTTCCAGGTGTATTTTCAGTTCTGTGTCATATTTAGATAATTTTTCCTTGATATAGGTAATTGATTTTTCATTTCTTGAGCGCACGACGTAATCAGCCGCCATGTGGACGGCCGTTGCGCGGAGCCCGTCTCGTGTTTTGAGCGCATTGTCAAAGACTTGGACATGCCTGGTATATTCTTTCAATTCATAGTGTTTGAGCAGCACTCTCATGCATCCTTCAAGGTCTTCAATCACATATTCGAGGTCGTCAGCATCCATGCAGAACTGAAGAATGCCTGGTTTTGCTTTCTGGAGCGGTTCTCTGTTTGGCTGCAAATACCATTCACGCAGGGCGTCTTTCACCAGCAGCTCTTTGGTATAAGGGGTGTGTCCGTCATTATCTTCGGGCGTTTTTTTATCGTTTTCCATCGCCATATTAAGCGCATCTTCAAGCGTGGCGCATTTTCCGTCAACCTGCACGTTGCCTTCAACAATTTCTTCAAGAAAAGTAATTCTGTTCAAATCGTGTTCGTTCCAGTCATCGCCGAACACCGCGATGTACGCTTCTTCCAGTTGGTTGTCGTATTGTTCGTCTGTCATCGTTCTTCACTCCTGAGACCAGCAGAGTATATTTCTGCAAGATTAATATATGACGACACAATTAAGTATACAAAAGTGTATATTGACATATTTAGGTCAAAAAGACACTTTATCTGTCATCACTCCAAAGTTACTAAAATAGAAACCTTTATATACGAACCTGCCTTCCAAAAGCAAAGAAAGGGTGTGTTTTCAGATATGGAACCAGATTCAATTGTAGTGGAAAAAGGAACGCAGTTTTTGGCGGATAAAATATGCAGTTTGTACAACGCAGTTGCGCGGCATCACAAACTGCCGGATCCTATCTCCCGTGAAAGCGTTGTTGAAGGCATTGAACTGAAGTCACAGGGCAGAGATGATTTCAAGTTTGTCAAATTGCAGGCAGTGCCGTATGCGCTTCGCGTGATGGAGAGCCCCAGCGGCGACCATCTGATGGCAACGTATAGCTTGCTGAGCCATTTTGGCTTATGCGTGCTCGAGTCAGGTTTTCTGGACAGTGAGGAAAAGCTGTATTACATTTTGACAAAAGAAAAGGTGTGGTTGCCTGAAAATGATAACTGATTCTGATGTTTTGAACGCGCAGCAGTTGATTGCAAATTCAATTACGACGTTCAATTATCAGCTCAGCCAGACAGACCCGACATTTCCAAGACAAAAAGTAAAAGTTCGGCCGCAGGAAGTCCAGCTGCAGGAGATTATTGACAAGACTTTGATGGAATTCAGGCATGCTGGCTGGCATTGTTACGCTTCACCCGACCGCGACCGTATTTTTAGCATGGGCGAGTATCTTAAGGCGGACAGAATGAAAGTCCAGTTCAGCGGCGTATATGGGCATTTGGCCTACATCATGGCAATCGAGAAAAAATGAAATCCCACATCAGTTTCGGACAATTGAAAGACCAGCAAATGCAGATTGCCAAAGAACTTAGAATAGAAGATGATGTCAAAATTGATGAAATCAAGTACATTGCCGGTTTTGACGTTTCTTATTTTGGCAACAAGTGCGTCTGCTCGGCTGTTGTTCTTAATTTCAAGACATTTGAAGTTGTCGAAAAGAAATTTTTGGTGACAAAAACACCGATGAACTATGTGCCTGGTTTTTTGGCATTCAGAGAAGGTCCTCCGATTTGCCAGACCTATTTTGATTTGGAATGCGAGCCGGATGTCATCATGGTTGACGGGCACGGCATAGCCCATCCATTGAATGCCGGTCTCGCCTCATTTGTCGGCGCTGAGCTCAGCAAGCCGGTTATCGGCGTTGCAAAAACATTGCTGGTGGGCGAGGAGAAAGACGGCCAGATTTTCTATGAAGAGCAATTGGTCGGAAAAACTGTAAAGACAAAAGAGCACGCGAATCCTTTGTTTGTTTCACCGGGTAATCTTATCAGCATTGAAACCGCTGCTGAAATTGTCAAGCGCTGTGTTGTTCCGCCGCACAAGATGCCAGAGCCGATTCATCAGGCGCATCGTTTTGCAGACAAGATTGCTGAAAAGCATAAGAATGATCCATTAAAAGAGAAAGAGCTCGAGGCAATAAACACGAGCGGAAACTTTGAATGAAAAATCAGTATACTGTTGAGGATTATGTGCGCGCCGGAGAGCGTGCGAAAGATTATGCCATTCTTGCCGGTGTCGCTGCTGTTGCGGCATTGCCGTTTGTTGGTCTCAGTGTGCGTGAATTTAAAACAGCAAACGATTTTTACAAAACAAGCCGTCTTGCTGCTGAACAGGAAAGGAGTTCTGACAGGCCCTATGAAGTAGTTCAGGCGAGAAAAGCGTATGCAGATGTCTGTCATTCTGCCGCTTTGAAGGAAGCTGGCATCGGGACAGGTTATCTCTTGGCGGCAATTCTTCCCGTTGCTCTTCTCTGGAACAGATTCGTGCATCACCGCAAGTTAAGGGAAGACCGGAAAGGAAGGGGCATTACGCAGTTTGCGCCTTTATTTGAGAAAAAAGAGTAAAAATAAAAAAATTTAGTCAGCAGATTCTTCTGAATTCTCAGAAACAGCCTTCATCTGCTTGCTTCTGTAAATTGAAGCAAATGATGGCGTGATGACGAGGAAGTCGTCTCCAAATCCTGCAATCTCGCCTTCAATGGCGTCAGTTGTTTTCTTTAGCTTGTTGATTGCCCGTTTCAGTTCAACCAAATCCTTGTCCTTTAATGGCCGGATATTAACCAATGCGATGGTGTATCCTTCTCTTAAAGAATCAAGCACTGGCTTGACGTCATCGAAGTCATCAAGCATGAATGGTCTGACGAGAACTTTTGATTTTGATACTTCCCCATCATTTTCCAATTCAACGTAACCCGTTTCCTGCTCCAGCTCCTCATATTTCGGGCCGGATAATTTTTCTTTCATTTTTGAAAAAAAGCCCATGGTTTACAACACCTCATCACGCAATTTTGTTTTTACTCTGGAATGGCTATTAGTTCAGCTGATATTTAAAGGTTTTGATAGTGGAGAATACACAGTAACCTTTATAAACCCTTCACTATCCCCCATTATCATGTCAAAGCGTAAAGGTGGCTCGCGGGCGGGTACGCGACAGTTATTCCGCAAGCATCCGCGTACAAGGGGCAAAGTTTCATTGACTAAGTTTTTCATGCCGTACAAGGTAGGTGACAGGGCGTGTTTGTCAGCCGAGCCGGCGATGCAGGATAACTTATATCACCAGCGCTTCCACGGCAAGTCAGGTTTTATTGTTGGCAAGCGCGGCAACTGCTATGAGCTTGAAATTCAGGACGGCGGCAAGACAAAAATGGTAATCGTGCACCCTGTGCACATGAAGAAACTCTAAAATGGTACAAAAAATCTTGAACACAACTCCGATTAATTCAACTGAATTATTTGCGGAAATGAAGCGCATCAAGGGTAGAGACAAGGAGCTTGGCTTTAGAGCGCAGAAAACTGTTGACTATCTTGAAAGCATGAACATTATGGATTCCAAGAAGGGCAAGGAGCTTTTTGACAAATTGATGAAGCTTGAAATTCCAAGATTAAGAGAACTTCATTTTCATAAGATTGTTGACTTGATGCCCTCAAGCGCAAAGGACGTCAAGACAATTCTTCAGGGCTATAACATTACAGTAACAGCCGAAGCCTGCAAGAAGATTGCAGATACTGTTGCTGAATTTCTCTAAAGTCGTACAAAGAGTTTAAATCAGGCGCTTTCTTACTTTGTAAAAAGGTGATTTCGTGCGCAAAAACTTGCAGGTTGCATTTCTGTTGATTGCAGTTATTTTGATTTCTGGATGCACATCGCAATACAAGGCAGGCGAAGCGTCATCTATTAGAGCGCCTATTGTCAAAACAACAGTGCCTGTGCCAGTTCCTTCTGTTCCGGCAGTAAAAGTTATTGGCCCGCCTGCAAAAATTATTGTTGATGCAAGTCCAGCCACGCTTAGGTGCGGGGAAAAATCAACAATTACTGTGACAGTAAAAGATTCAGCTGGCCAAAACGTTCAGGATCATATAAATGTGCAATTGTCTGCCACCACCAGTCCTGCATGGAGAATTGGCACGTTTGAGCAGCCAATAGTTGTAACGCAGAATGGTATGGCTAAAACAACATACACTGCATACAAGCTTCCAAGCAATGTCCAGCTTACAGGATTTATCGGCGGGTTATTTGGACTTGGCAGCCTTCAGGTTTTCTGCTGAGGAATATGTATAATCGGTTAACTAAATTCTTTTAAGCCAGTTGCTTAATTTTTCTCATATGTCGTATCCAATTTTTGATTTGCACTGGCATGGAAGGGATTTGAAGCAGGTGCACAAGGAAACATTATATCGTTCTTTGATGGTGGCCGAGGCCGCGGGCATCAGGCGGCTGGCGTATATGCCGAACACCGATGAGCCGTTGACAACGCTTGAACGATGCCTGGATTACCTGAAAATTTCTGATGCCGCCGGCACGCAGGTTGAAACATTTGTCAATATCGGCCTGACGCCTGACCTTGAGCAGGTGAAGCGCGCGGTAGAAGCTACTCGTAAATCCAATCGCATTCGCGCGATGAAGTGGTATATGGGCAGGTCTGTCGGCGATTTGAGCGTTGTTCATAAAGACCAGCAGCGTGCTGTGATAGAAGTGCTCGCTAAGGAAGGATATGACAGGGTGCTGATGAGTCATTGCGAAAAGGAAGACAAGATGGATGAC
>JBGPJV010000062.1:0-5508 GCA_041485605.1 Candidatus Nanoarchaeia archaeon
GCGCCAGGCTCGTATTCAACAAACATTTTGTCCCATCGCGTCAAATGCTCTTTGATCGGCAGCTCACGGCACGGGCACGCCTGCTTTTTCAATGACAAATTCCTGAACATGTCAGACGAACACGTGCAAACGTACGCTTTTCCTTTGTTGATGAGCTTTTCAGCATAATCGTAATACGTTTCCAGCCGGTCGCTTTGGAACAGTATCTGGGCAATCCTGTTGTCAGTCAGCCAGTTCAAATCTTCCTCGTCCATCTTGTACGCAGGAACGTAAATTTCTTCCGGATTTGTATCTTCAATGCGCAAAATTAACTTACCGTCATATTCTTTGCAGTATAAATGGCTTAATGAGAACACAATCGCGTGGCCAATGTGCATCGGGCCGGAAGGGCTGGGAGCAAGGCGCATGACAACTTTGCCTTTTTCCATTCCTGCCAGGGGCTTCAGCTTTTTTTCTTCAGCAACGTGCTTTTCTATCAGTAGTTCAGGAGCAATTTTTTGGAGTTCTGCAACCTGGTCTTCAACAGGCATCAGGCGCACTTCATCGCAGATTTTTTTTATTTCAGGAGTAAGCGACTTTAATTCTGCCTTCAGCTCAGGATGCTCTCCAAGAATTCTGCCTATAACAGAACCCATGTTTGGCACGCCATTGTACTTTCGGGCGTTGTCCAATGCAAATACTCGAATGCTCTTTTTCAGCTCAGCGTCCATACTCAAATAAGAAAAGAGTCAGTATTTAAAATTACTGTACTATTAACTTGCCGCGCGCCATGTCCATGGAACAGAAAAATTTGTAGACGCCTTCAGTAACCGGCATAATATCGAGCGTGAGTCCTTCATTAGGAACAATGCGCCTAATCTTAAATTCAGGAATAATAATGTCACGCGCACACCCGGCAGTGTCATCGGCTTGAAGATGAAATTTCAAAGGAATGCCCTTTTTCACCGTGATAATGTTAGGAGAATAGCGCGCTTTACTCATAAGCACATCAATCTCTTGATAGCCGTCCTTGAGCGTGGCATCGCCAAATTCATCCTTTACTAACTGCTGAAGATTTGCAGGAAGCGTCAGCGTGCCGCTCTGCGCAGGACTGCGCTGCGCTGGCTGCTGCACCTGTGCGGCATCTGCAACACTGAAATTTAATATAATGCTTGCGCCAAATACGATAATGCCTGCAATAATCCATACCATTACAAACTTCTCAGAAACCGGGCCTGGCTTCGCCTGAGGCTGTCCGCAGCAGCTCACACCACAATGAACCGCATACGAGATTCCAAGCATTGTTATCAGGAAAACAAATGAGAAAAAAGGCATAAATACGTCTGTGCTGAAAGGCCGCATCATCTGGCCCAGCATAGCACCCATCATGCCGCCCATTGGGCCGGCCAAAACGCCTTCTACAATGCCCATATGACCACCCAATTTTCCAAACGGAACGCCGAACAAGAGGCCAAATGCCGTGCCGAGTATAGATCCAATTAAAAAATTACCAGACTGATTTACATATAGCGCACCAGCAACCAGACCGGCAACCATTCCCATCGTCATACCAACCATCATGCCGTGCATCTCGTCAATACCTTTTTTGCGCTTCCAGACATAAACGGAAACGCACGCCAAGACAACAGCGTACAGAACAAACATAACAACAAATGGGTTCATTTTAGATATAGCCTACTTTCCTCTTTGCCGACTCGATGAATTTGCCAGATTTCTGCTCTTTAATGGCAAATGCGTCAGCAGCGCATTCTTCGTTTTCAACTGATGCAGATGAAAACCACGCAATCGGGGAAAACAACCGTACAAAACTCGCACTGAACTTACCCCAAGACGCCCTTGATTTGACATGGTATAATTCGTGCAATAACACGGCCTCCAGTTCCTTTCTTGAAAGCATTTCAAACATGCCAACTGAGACAAAAATCTTCTTTCCAATAGTGAACGCAACCGGCTTTGCTTTATCAACCAGAAATAATTCTGCCTGAATACCAGTTAGTTTGCATAACTCTTTAAAATTGCGTATTGACATTGGCTTTGCTATCTTTCTATAGATGTATGGCAGCAGCCCGTAGCCCGCAATAAAGGTGACTGCCATTATTGGCGGCAGCAGATAGATGACAAATTTTGTCAGCAATGCAGTACAGAAAGATAATAGACCATTTACTATGCTCATGCTGCAATTGATAGAAAGCGCAAAGTAGAATAATGGAGAAAGAACCAGCACAAGATGTGCGTATAGCATCCAAGGTTTGCTGTACTTCTTCCACGCCAATAACGCTCCTATGCTGAGAAGAGCTGATACAACTACAATCAACATCTTCCCCGGGTCAGTCGCGAACAGTGTTGTGCTTTCCAGTATTCCCATCTTACCTCTTTCTAAAGCGTTCGTTAAAATATGAAACAGCTGTTGAGCCAAATGTTTCAATCAACTTGTTAACGGTATCTTCAACTACAGTTTTTTCAAACGCATTTTTGTCTCTAGTGGGATAATAAACATATCGCACGCCGCCTCTGGCAGTTTCAATCTTTCTTGCCACAATGCCTCTGTCGTGCAAACGGTCGCAAATCACTGCGACAGAACTCAATGCAACTTTTGATTTCAATTTTTCGTGAATCTCCCTGACGCGCATCTGTCTGTCAGGCCACAAAATTTTCAAGACATCGCCTTCTAATGGACTTAGCAACGAATCAAAATCAGCAACCTTTTCTTTCATGTTTTTGACTAATACCGTTACGTTTAAATATCTTACGGATGTTGTAACGGTTCAATGTTCAACCGTCTGTTGCAGGTTTTGCTCGCATCGTTCATTCTGCTTACTGGGTGCGCTGCACACGTCGAGAATAAAATGATGGATCATATGAGCATGGCACCGGCCATGAAAGCTCATGGCGGCATACAGCACTCGCTCAACTTTATGGATTTCAACATCACATTTGACAGATTGATGGCAAGAACAGGTAATCAAACTCCTCTCAAATTCGCCTTAGCACGAGGCAGCGAGCCGCTCACTGAACTGCAAGTCATGCACGACAAATTAATGCACGTCATTTTAGTCAGAAAAGACCTCACTCACTTTGACCATATTCATCCAGAGCAGCCAACACCTGGGACTTTCGTCGTGCCATACACGTTCGCTGCGGCAGGCGAGTACCGCGTATGGGCTGACTTTATGTATGGAGGCATGCCAAACATCATCGACTTTGATATGAACGTCACTGGCAAGCCAGAAGCAGACGAGCCAGACAAGCTCCACGGTATTAATGTGACATTCACTGCGCCGGAACATATTGAAATGGGCAAACAAACAAAATTTTCCTTTAACGTTGCCGATTCAAATGGCACTCCTGTTCCTATCACAGAAAAATTTCTTGCAGCAGACGGCCATATGATTATAATAGATGAGACGCTTGATGAATTTGAACACGCGCATGATGAAACAAACGACCATGATAATGTTCTTTCGTTTGAATATACGCCTGAACTCTCGGGAAAACACATGGCATGGGTTCAATTCTCTGTTAACGGGACAGCGCGTACTGCCGGCTTTGAAATCGTTGTTCAATCAAATGTTTCAGCCAATCATTTAGAACAACCAGAAAATTCAGCAATCGGAGAACTCCTGCGTCTTCAGGAAACTATCCAGCAAAACAAAACCACTGCTCAAGATTTAACAATACTCAAAATCCTTCTCAAAAACGACTCACATGCCAGCGGCGAACTGCAGGAATTAACGGTGATGGTGAATTATGGTGAGTATCAACACGCAGACCACAGCATCGGACTGCTTTTGAATTATCTCTCGACTGGAAAAGACCTTCTCTGTCCAGGTCACGCGCTCTCGCATTACTACATCTACCTGAAGCATGGAGAAAAAGAACTTGCTTCGCATGCACTCGAAGAAGCCAAGGAACAGCTTCCTCACTGGATTGAGCAAGCAAAAAATTATACTATAACCATACCGGAAGAAAATTTCGACTCAACATTCAAACTAATACAAAAACGTCTTGCCGCGATTGATGCAGGAAATCCAACTGCAACCGATAAGGATATCGCGGCTCTTTCAGATGCATTCTGCGCCCACGAGTGAAAGAAACTTTGTGGCAAAGCTTAAATATAAGCATTACACTCTTTGTAACGCATGGCAGTAAAAGAAAAATTGGTGGAAAGCGTTGGAGCGGCATCAGCTGCGACGAGCGCACTTGGCGGCTATCAAGTCTGCCACAACTTGTGCTTGTCAGTAATTGCCCTGCTTGGCGTTCTAGGCATTACTGTTTCAGGAATGCCGCTTATGTTCCTGACAAAAGTTGCCGTGCCGTTCTGGATTGCGGCAGTTCTTATGCTTGGTATTCTTGGTTATTTCCATGTCAGAATGAAATGCGTGTCGGGAAAATTACTCCTCTTTAATTCAGGACTCATTGTTGCAGGAATACCATTCGCGCCGTTCAATCAGCATCCAGTTATTTTATGGGGCATCGGCGGCGTATTAGTTGTTACAGCAATCGTGCTCTATATACAAGGGAAACTTAATGGCAAAAAGAAAAAAACACGAAAGTAAAAACTGGACTATTATCATCGCTCTTTTGGTTGTCGCAGCTATTGCTCTTTTCGCACTCAACTTTTATCTCTCGTCCCAGATACGGAACATTCCGCAACAGGAAAGTACTTCGATGATGGGAATGCCGATGTCACGCATGAAGTTTACTGAGTTCGACAAGCAAAAAGCACGGGAATTCATGGACAAGAATAATGATGGCAAGTGCGACATCTGCGGAATGCCGATGGACCAATGCATTGCATCCGGCATGATGCAGTGCAGCGGCATGGATCCGGATGCAACAATGGGCGTGCTTGGGTCTCAGCACATTCACGCCGACTGGAAAGTATACTTTGACGGAAAAGAATTTGATTGGACACCTTATGTTAACCTGCATGAACGCCAGATGAAAGGTGAAGATATCAAAGATACGAGCGCATTTATGCATATGCACCCAGATGCAGGCGAACCAGCAGGCGCTGTATTGCATATGCATGCTACAGGCATTCCGCTGCATTTGTTTTTTGACAGTCTGGGCATGGCATTTGACAAAGACTGCATCATCATCGATAACAACAAACATTGCGGCATCAAACTGTACGTCAATGGAAAAGAAAACAATGCATTAGGAAATTATGTATTCAATGACCTTGACAAGATGTTGATTACAGATGGAAAAGGAAATGTTGGCGAGCAATTGAAAAGTATGACCAATTTTGCGGAGGCACATTAACATGAACACGAACTATCTCTTCGGAGGAATATTTTTGATTTTGATCGTCATTGTTAGCTTTCAGGTATACTCAATGCTAGGATTATCAACGAGCGTCAGCGCGCCGGCAGCGTCAGCACCTGTGCAGCAAGCGCCACAGTTAAAGCTTCCTGCGAACATTCAATCAAGCGCACCAATGAGTTTTGCCAGCTTTGAAGAAGAAGTCGCGTATTACAAGAAAAACGCCAAAAACCCAAAAAA
>JBGPJV010000063.1:0-5422 GCA_041485605.1 Candidatus Nanoarchaeia archaeon
GCAACAAGCACTTTCTTGAATGGAATTTTCTTTGGCTCCTGCTGGACTTCAGGAGATTTGAAAATGTGACGCAAAAGCTCGCCATTAAGCACGGTGGCCTTAATCCCTATTTCATCACGGCCTTTATTGTCAACACCGAACTCCATTGCCGCAGCACCATAAGTGCGGGCAGTAATCCCACCGCCGCAAACAATGATAAACTTGTGCGGGGAATTGTCAATGAATAATTTCAAACGCTTGAGAAAGTCAAGTTGTATCTGGCCGGGGTTAATGAGGCTCCCGCCCACAGACATCACCACTATTTTTTGCATATGCCTGCTTTCAGCAATATGATTTATAAACTTTGTGAAGGGGTATAGCACCTATGGATAAGATACCAGTAACTATTGTCACGGGCGCATTAGGAGCAGGAAAGACAACCTTTGTGAATTATGTCCTCACTGCAGAACACGGGCTGCGCGTTGGCGTTATTGTTAACGAGTACGGCGCTGTCGGCATAGACGGCGCTTTAATGATGACAACAAAAGAAAGAATGATTGAGCTGCCAAACGGATGCGTCTGCTGCACGGTAAGAGGAGATTTGCTCGAAGCAGCAAAAGAACTCATTAAAACCGGCAAAATAGATTATCTGATGGTAGAAACTTCAGGATTAGCAGAAGCAATTCCGGTTGCACAGACGTTCAATGTACCGCCGCTTGTTGATGAGGCAGAGCTTGACAGCATAATTTGTGTAATTGACGCAGAATACTTTGAAGACAATATGAAACGCAATAAAACTGCACTTGAACAATTACAATGCGCGGATATTGTTCTTTTGAACAAGGTAGACCTGGTTGACAAGAAGAAAGTTGAAGCGGTCAAGAAAGATGTTAAGAAATATATTCCGGATGCGATGATAATTGAGACAGAAAAAGGACGAGCGAACTTGAAACTATTATTGGGTGTTGGAAAGTTCAACCCTGACAAACATCTGGAATGGAACAGGAAAGAACATGACCATGCTCATGATACCGGCATGGAGACGTACTCAGCAATTACCGGACCAATTGATTCAGACAAGTTTGAAGCATTCTGGACAAAACTTCCAGACAGCATTTTCAGGGCTAAGGGGATTGTATGCATCAAGGAAAGCAAATCGGGAGAAGGAGATGAATTACGCGTTGCATTCCACAAAGTCGGCAAACGCTGGGATATGGAATTTACACGCCCATGGGAAGACGGCGAGAAAAAAGAGACAAGAGTTGTGTTCATTGGAACAAAACTGAAGCCGAAAGAATTGCAGAAGAATTTGGAGAAATGCGCATGAACGGAACAGTACTGCAGCTCAATGTAAAAGCGCGCGCTGAAAATGAACGCGGACTTCCAAAAAAACAAGTTGAAGAAGCATACGTCGCTCTGACAGGCGTTA
Source organism: Candidatus Nanoarchaeia archaeon (assembly GCA_041485605.1). Taxonomy (GTDB): domain Archaea; phylum Nanobdellota; class Nanobdellia; order Woesearchaeales; family ARS49; genus CABMGU01. The sequence continues at coordinate 1,409 of JBGPJV010000063.1, forward strand.
ATGGAGACTACAACAGATACCGCACTGAAACACGAGGCGGCGACCTCGCACAAGCAGTGCTTATCGTTCCATTAGAAACAATCGCTCAGCTAAACTCAGAAGACTGGCCAGTCAAACCAGGAGACCTTGGGGAAAACATAACCAGCCAAGGCATACCCTATGATAATTTCGCAGCAGGACAACGTTACAAAATCGGAACAGCGGAAATTGAGCTCACGAAGCAGTCGAAGCCCTGCAAGAATTTACACACTCTACCCTACGCCGGAAATGAAAAAGGAGTGGAATTTGTGCGCGCGCTAAACAATAGGCGCGGATGGTATGCAAAAGTCATTACAGAAGGCGTCATCAGAAAAGGCGACACAATAGAAAAAATTCTATAAAAAAACGCCGTGGCCCGGATTTGAACCGGGATATCCTTGCGGAAACCAGATTAGCAATCTGGCGCAGTACCAGGTTGTGCCACCACGGCATAGCAGAAAGCTCCTTATCGAGGATATTTAAAGCTTACTGAGCAAACATTTATAAAAGGTTACAAAGAGCAAATACACTTACAGCGGGGTAGGGAAGTCTGGAGTTCCCGATGGGCTCATAACCCATAGCTCGGTGGTTCAAATCCACCTCCCGCTATACAATTTTCTTAAGAATTACAATCTGTCCGGTCTTGTACTATCAGTATGCAGCCTGTGCTGAATCTGGTGGCGAACATCTTCAAATGCCTTGTGCAAAACTCTGGGCAAGTCCCAGTCATCTGCATTTGAGCTGTCAAAAACGTGTGTAGGAGCGGCAACCTTTACGTGCATTGAATATTTCTTACTGCCGCCTGATTTCTGGTAGAATTTAACGTGAACAGTCATATTGGTAATGTTCTGCAGATCGCGCTTGATTTTCTCAAAGTGCTCAGTTGTAATAGATTGCACAGTGGCTTGCTCTTCAGCTGATAACTCTGAAACACCAACAAACTGAATCACTTCAGGAGTTGGATTTGGGTTTGTTCTTGACATGAATTTTCAGAAGGTTTGAATGTATATAAACATTTTGGTGAAGAAAAGTTCATTTACTCCTGATAGAGCGTGAAATTCTTATCCAGGTTATACATTCCCTGCTTGATTGCCTTCAAACAAGTTTCCTTATTCCTGCCTTGCAAATCACCACACACTACACGTGCTTTATCCGGAAAATACTTGGCCATGCGCTCAATAGCGCCTTCAACGCAAACAAACTGCTCATCTTCATTTCCCTTTAAACATATATCTGAAATCTTAACCTGCATATCCCTGATAAACGGCATATACGCGTTGCCAAGACCGTGAAAACAACCGAGCCTGAATTTGCCCTGCAATTTTTCACATTCTTTTATAACCGCGTCTGGCGGCAAGTTATTCTGTATATTCCTAAACACCACGTACGGCAACTTGTAACGCGCGCACGCAGCCGGAAAATCAAAAGAATCACAAGGGTAAATTGCTTCCTTTGTTTTCGCGTCCTCGTTTTCCATATCCAGCGTATACTGCATATACGCGCCTGTCGCGCAATAATATTTCATTGGATACGTGCCAAACTCCTTGCACGCATCAATTGCCTCACGAATATTATTATTTGACAAGTACATCAGCGCATGACCGACACCGTGCGCACAATCCCCAGGAGAATATGAAGCTACCATCTGCTCATTCTTGCAGATTTCACCCATCTTTGGCTTCACTGTTTCCAAAACAATATGGCCGTCTTTCTGAACACTCTCAAACGCCTCCATCAACACGCCATGCATACAGCCTGAAAAACACCGGTCAGCACAAACTCGCAAGCCAACGCCAATGTCTTTCACCTTGGCAAAAATCACCTTGCCCAAATCGTGCGCTTCATCGTGGCATCTCGGCCACAGTTTTTCTATACCATCAAGAACTCCGTTCGCGCCTATAACATCAATATATTCTTCATACAATGGCCGCTTGTTCTTGCCAGAAGTTTTCAGCTTTTGGGCAAACTCTTCACGCTCGGCCTTTACTGATAACGGTTCAACAAATAAAATATGAGAAGCTTCCGCAGAAGACCCTCCCATCTCGGCAACATCAAGAATGGCATTGGCTGTAGGATGAGAACACGCAATTAAGAAAATCAACAGAAGAGACAAAATTTTACCCCGCATGAGGTACTTTACTCGTGAACTATTTATAAAACTTACATCCACCGCACGAAAGTTTAAATAGTGGTATACGCTAAATGGATAAACGCATAAAGAGGTATTATTGTGAAACGCAGCATCATACTTTTTTTAACAATACTGATGTTATCATCATTGGCAAGCGCGCCATTGCCAGGCACTGACACAGAGCCGGCAACAACAGACGCGGCCACAACACAATCAACACCGGCTGTCACCGTTACAACCACGCTGGGCACCTGTGCTGGAGGAGCTACGCTCAGCACAATCATACCAAGCATAGATGGAGGAAACTCAGCAGCACTAAGCGCATTCTCAGATGTGTTCGCCACTGGGTCATATACTGGCAGCACGTTTACCAAAATATGGCACAATGAATATACCACCGGTGCAGCTTCTTATGACGTTGCAGCAGGCGCAGACGGAAGCGTGTACAGCGTATCAATACTAGGCACTGGCGCCATTACTATTGAAAAATGGAATGACGTTACCGGCGCCCGAATCTGGGGCGACACGGCAACCGGCTCATATTCAAACCCGGTCATTAATTATGACTCAGCAACGGATACGCTCACGGTAGCAGCAGAAGAGAACTTGGCCGCTTTCGTCCATATTCACATGTGGGCTATTAACCCATCAACCGGAGCAAAAAACTGCGGGCAAAACCTCGCATCAATAGTCCTTCACCTGAATAACCCTCATATAGCCAGTACGACGACGGGCACGTACATAACCGGCCAAATATTCCAAGCTCCAGATGAGGGCATCAACGACGGAGTACTTTTACTAGCGCTGGACCCAACAGCCAGCCCCCAGTGCACCATCACCGCACAAAAATACCTCTCTACAACACATGCGGGCAGTGAGCTCGGCGAAAATATTGCCATTATACACGACACTGATACGCCAGTAGTCGCGGGAGAGCTGCAAAGCAGCACTAGCGGTGTCGCATTTTTGCTCAGGCTCACCAGCAGTTTAGGATTAAGCTGGATATCCTGTTATGACACAACTGGCCGTGAACGATTCCTTACTGTTAAAACAGATTCAAGCACAAATAATGTCTATGCGGGAGGACAGGGCGGGGTAAGCAATGAAGCATTCGCCTGCGCAGCAGACTCTTCTGGCGCAAGCATATGGACTGGAGGAGACTGCCGCATCTGGAATTCGGGAACCTTGGGCGATGTGAAAGAAGTCGGAGTTAACGACCAGCTTTACGGCGCAGGCCTTACTGGGATAACCACGCTCATGTTCAAAACAAATAAAGCCACAGGAGCGTCGGTTTGGGCGCGAACCAACAATGGCGCGGTTAGCTTCGACTCCGACAACCTTCGATCAATCGCGTTTATGGGCGCACTCGTAGCCGGCGGAGGCTATTTTGACCTCGGTGAAGGCTCGGGAGACAAAGCGGTTGTTTTCAGAGACCAAACCACTGGCGCACTAAGCGCCGTCTGGGACTATGCCGTTTCAGGATTTGAACAACTCTTCGCAGGCGACAACAACCCCGCAAAAACTCGCGCATTCTTTGTAGGCGTAGGAAGCACTGCCGTGGCAGCATTTGAACCGCTTGCAACCGACACGCCCACCCCAACTCCCACCGAGACACCGACTGAAACGCCTACAGAAACACCAACTTCCACCCCGACAAACACTCCTACAGAAACACCGACAAATACACCCACAGAAACTCCAACAAACACACCAACCGAAACACCAACTAACACTCCAACTGAAACTCCTACAAACACGCCGACAGAAACTCCGACAAATACACCTACGGAAACACCAACAAACACACCGACAGAAACTCCTACAGAGACACCCACCGAAACGCCGACAGAACCTCCTACGGACAC
>JBGPJV010000064.1:0-5350 GCA_041485605.1 Candidatus Nanoarchaeia archaeon
AACACGGCGACCAATAGGGTCGGCAGCCTGATGCTATATGTATCTGGCGCCGAAGGCTACTCGTGGTATGCGTCGTTTAGGAAAGGTGAGGAATGGAGCGTCGTTGATGAGTTTCGAATTACCAGACGCGAGTTGGCCTCATTCGAGGAGCGTGGCCGTCAAATGGAATTGGTCCGCGCGTAGGGTGTGCCTCGCTATGACGCCTTCTCCCGTAGCACAAGACGCCGAACCAGTCGCTGCAGCAGACGGCGGCCGCGATGACGGTTTCTCGGAGTTAACTATCTCTCAGCGTGGCCGCCGCTGCTGAGCTATAGCGTTCGCACATTTCGGGGAGGTCGGAGGGTGTACGTCAACCGGACCGCGAGGATCGGAGCAAGCTTTTTGACTCTGGCAGCCATGTTGGCTTCACTCGGATGCACTCACGAAAATGTTCCTGTTCGTGACGACATGACAGTCAAGGATCTCGTTGACAAGTATCGAGACGTATCTGCCGGGCAGTCGATTGGTCTGGTTGAAAAGCTCCTTGCCCGAGCTTCTGAAATCTACTGGATACCAGTATCTAAACTCTCTCTGCATATCCTGCAGTACTTTTGCATCAACTCCTACTTCGTCAACATCTCCAATGTTTAGGAATACATAATCAAACAAACGGTCTTTTATCTTGCCTAATGGCACTTTTTTCAAATGGTGTGAAATAGTATAGAACGCATTGTAGATTGTACTATCGCTGAGACTCTCTATTTTCCATTTTTTGTCCCATGGCAAGTCTGTGCCCAGGCCAAACTCGCGCGTACATGCCCAGTCTTTTAGCCAATCCAGTACATACTCAAACTGTGGTCTGATTTTCTCTGGATACAGCTTCATTTCTTGCAGGCATTTCATTGCCTGCTGCTTCCACGCGCTATCGCCGTATTTCAGGAACCATTGGTTGTCTACAATCTTGACGTGGCATCTGGTCAAGCATCTGCATATGACTGGATTAATCAGTTCATACAATATGACTGCTTTTTTCTCAGAAGTAAGGTCTGCAATTATCTCTGGCTTTGCTCCTTGAATGCTTTTGCCGGCATATTTGCCTGTGTTCTGCTTTAATTTTCCAGTGTGGAATTCTTTCTTGTATACTTCGCCTGTTGCTTCCTCAAGCTTTGCATCCGCAGTGCTTTTGATTCCCATCTTGGTGCAAATCTCTACTGCTGGATGCTCTCCAAATCCTTCAACGGAAATTAGTGAAATTGGTTTTATTTCCTTAGCTCCGGGATAATTCTTGTCTTGCAGTTCTTTGAGTGCCATCCAGTCGTATGGTGCGTGGCTGGGCACACTCATGACAATTCCTGTGCCCGTGTCTGCAGTAACAAAGTGTGCGGGGAACACTGGAATTTTTGTGCCGGTCACAGGGTTTGTGGCGTGCGCGCCAGCTATTTCTTTGCCGGTTATCTTTCTAATCTCAGTCACGGCATATTGCTGGTCTTTCAACTTTCTGGCGCATGCTTCCGTAACCATCCAGTGTTCGCCGTCAACGTCAACTTCAACGTATGTTAAGTCAGGATTTACCCATATGTTTGTAACTCCAAATACTGTTTCTGGTCTAAAAGTGGCGCATGGCAGAACGTGTCCGTCTGCTTTGAACTTAATCACGACCATCTCTTGCGGCGTTTCTCCTTCTCCTTCAGAGCGTGCGTGGTCGCCTACTGGCGTATTTTCTTTAGAGCACCAGACAACTGGATGCTCTCCTTGTGTTACAAGGCCTTTCTTCTTCAATGTGTTAAACTGCCATTTGATGAACTTGTCATAGCGCGGGTTCAGGTCTGTTGTAATGAATGTTCTTCGCCAGTCAATTGAAAGTCCGTATTCATTCAAGTCTTTTTCAGCGCCTTTTGAAAACGTCTTAATCCAGTGAATTGGGTCCTTGAACAATGGTATTTCTTCATCGGTAAAACCCATTAATTTGAGCGTGCTTATCTGTTTCTCCTCGCCGTCTGTTACTCTTTTTGCCGCCGTGTCAATAGGCGCTCCGGTGGCATGAAATGCAAACGGAAAAAGAACATTATATCCTCTCATTCTTTTGAAGCGCGCAAACGCCTCAACGCGCATGTAAGTGTACGTGTGCCCAATGTGCAGTAATCCATTCACATATGGATACGGTGTTGTCAGGAAGAACTTCTGTTTGTTCGTATCCACATCTGCTTCAAACACGTGCTGTGTTTTCCATCGGCGCTGCCATTTGCGTGCGAGCTTGTGGAAGTCAAGTGTCATATGTGCTCTTTCGAATATCGTTCTTAAAAAGGTTTCGAGGAAGTGTTTCCTCGAAATCCCTCAGCTGAAGCGTTTAGCTTCGGCGTGGGTTACTGCCAAAAGTTATATATACCCTATATTAGGAAAAAATCTCAATGCGGAGGTCGCCAAGCGGCAAAGGCAACAGGCTGCAACCCTGTCATTCGGGGGTTCGAGTCCCTCTCTCCGCTTTTTTTACTCAAGTGGTGAAAACCCTTTTAAACTGATAGTGCTATATTCTAACAAAACACTAAGGAGGATGAAGTATGGCAGGAATGAAGTTTTTTAACGAGCACCAGGATTGGGCTCCGGCAATTTTGAGAATTGGTTTTGGTATTGCCTTTATTGTGGCGGCTTTAGACAAGATTATGGCTTTGGAGATGGTAAAGGGCATGTTCACCCAATTATTTGGTGGCGCAGGTCCGGCGCTATTGTATCTTGCAATCGCAATTGAACTGCTCGGCGGTCTTGCTTTGTTGTTCAACTGGCATGCATCGTGTGCATCAGGTGTTCTGGCAATTTTAATATTGGTTGCCTTTGTCAAGACGTTCAAGCTTGGCGAAGTAACAAACATGGTTGGCACTTTGCGTGAAATAATGGTTATGAACACTGGTGGCGGCGCCACGGCAGTTAATTTCGCCTATTTCATTGGCTTGCTCAGCCTAACATTCAGTGGCTGCAAGCAGTGCATGAAGAAGAAGCGGTAAGCCATTTTTTCTTTTTTTCTTTCTTTTTTGAGTTAACTTTTTAAACAGTCCTCGTCGATTTCTCAGTATGAAGCTCTTAATTCACAAAGAAAAGCGTGAAGTGGTGGACGGCCGCGAATTTGTTGTTGCCAAGGCTAAGCAATATTTCATTACTGACCTTTCCAAAGACGTTCAAACGCTCTACGGTGCTGTTTCCCAAAAAGATTTATCCATGCCTTCCGGTTCTGTCATAAAAACAGACATGGGCAAGGAGTTTGTTATCCTGGATGCTTCTTTTATTGACATTTTCAAGCGCTTGCGCAAGCTGCCTCAAACCATTCCATTGAAAGACATTGGCGTCATAATTGCCGAGACCGGTCTCAACAAAGATTCCATTGTAGTAGACGGCGGCATTGGCAGCGGTGCTTTAACGGGCGCATTAGCTCACATTGCAAAGCACGTTACCAGTTATGAAATCCGTGATGACTGCATTCAGACTGCAGAAGAGAATCTCAAGCAGCTTGGCTTAACCAACATTACGATCAAAAAGAAGAGCTTATACGATGGTATCGATGAAAAAGAAGTTGATATTCTTACCATTGATGTTCCAGAGCCCTGGCACGTTATCAAGCACGCTGCAAAATCGCTGAAGATTGGCGGTTTTATGGTAAATTACTCGCCAAACACTACACAAGTGCAGGAGTTTGTGAACGAAATGCAAAACCATGAATGTTTCATCCATTTGAAGACAATAGAAATCATTGAGCGCTTGTGGAAAGTCAGGGGCAAGATTGTGCATCCGAAAGGAACTGACATTGGCCATTCTGGATTCATAACATTCGCTAGAAAGATTAAATCTTAAATTTCTTCTTTATTCTTTTCTCAAACAAGCTTCTCGCAGGGAATCCAATGCTCGCGACGTATGTGTTGAACGCTTTTTGCGAAATTCCTTTTTTCATCGCGTCTGCCTGCATTTTTCTCAGGCGCTGCCCGAACACGCTGTAGCATGGCGCGTAGCCAGGATTTTCTTGGAAGTGGAATGTTTGGTCAAAGATTAATTTCTTGCTCAATCCTGTTTTCTTGTGCGCCCACTCGATAAATTGCGGGAAAGTTTGTTTCTCCAAATTTAGCCTGACATCGCTGATTGCCCGCAAAAACCTGACCATTCTCCATTGCATGACCACAAAGAATATGCCTTCTACAAATTCTTCGAACGGAACGTGTTTCTCAATCTCCTTTATCACTGCTCTTTCAACAGAATTGTGTGCTCCTCTGTGCAAAATCCTGTCAAATGTTCGAACTGATTCCAATTCTCTGAAGAATGATATTCCTTCTGTTATTGGCGTGTCCAAGCTTGTGCCCAATACTTCAACCAGCCGCGGCTTGCCTACAACGCCGGCATAGCTGTTCAAAAAGTTCACACAATGCCCGTATTCTTCGTGAATGGTTGTCTGTGCGACATCCGGCAGCGAGCTGCTCGGGCTTGCTTTTGGGTCTGCTGTCGCAAAAAACAGGCAAAATGGCTTTGTCAGGCTGTTGAACGTCTGCATTGCAGCTGTTGGCAAAAAAGGCACCAGATATTCCGGAGTTTCTATTACGCGTACATCGTACTTGGGAGTTATCTCCACCCATTCTTTGTTTGCGAGCTGTTGCAAGGCTTTTCTCAATCCTGCAATAACTTTCAAAAGTTTTTTCGCAGGGACTTTTTGGTGTTTGTCAAGTGCTTTCTCAATGCTTTCAACAGTCGGCTTGCAGTGGTATCGTTTTGCAAGTTTTCTCATTATTTTTTGGAATCCAAATATTTCTTTCTCAATCCAGGATTCTGCCAGCTGTTCTATTTCTTCTGGCGTTTCAATGTAATCATATAAGTCTTTGAGAACTGCTCTATAGTAGCTCTTCCTTCCCAACCCTACTGATTTCTTTTTTAGAATAGGATACGTTTCGGTAAAGTCATTTTTCTTCAGAGTTATGGTGGCGATATGGTGCCTCCAGACATCCAGCCTGTTCTGCACTGCTGTTAGCGCTTCTTTTGTCTCTTTTTTCTTGCATTTCTTTTTTATGGTCTCAATTATTGCTCTTGCCCCGTCGCATTCCTGTGCAGTAAATATTTGCAGCTCAATCGGCCATTTTTTCTCCCATAAATCTTCCTGTACTCCTAAGAAGTTCAAGCTTTGTTCTGCTAACGACAATAAATGTTTTTCATTGACGCCTTCCACAATTAAATGGGTGAAGAACACGCTGAGTAATGCTCCGGGAGGGTCTTGCGGCTCTTCTATTAGCAAGTCCCTTCTCATTGTCGCAAGGAATTTCTTCGCAACCGGGTCTGCTTTCTTGTGCAGTTTTCCTATGCGGTCCAATGCGTGCTTGACATTTGTGTGAGAAGGAATCCATAA
>JBGPJV010000065.1:0-5243 GCA_041485605.1 Candidatus Nanoarchaeia archaeon
ATGATGTCATCTGTGACGTTCGTCAGGTTTAGAATTGTTGAGTTTGAAGTGTTCAAATTTGTGATGTTTATGAAACCTCCAGTAATGTTAACTGAAGATTTGTCAACACCAAATCCAGTCGTTACATTGTATGTGAGATTGAGCGTTGTGTTAAAAACTATGTAACCGGTCGCAGGCGTAACGTTGGTTAACGTTGAAATGTCAAACGGGCCTTCAATAATTGTAAGCGCGCCCAGGAATGAGGACTCATTATCCTGCGTTACCGTGATATTATATGTTCCTTCAGAGGCATTGATTGCGACTGATATGTTGGACTGGAGAAGCGTGTCGTTAACGAGAACTGTTGACAGAACCGAAACATCAGGGTTTGAAGTGCTTACAATCGCGCTTGAATTAAATTCAGCTCCTGCTATGTCAATCTGCAGTGCGGCTCCCTGATACACCGTGCTTGGAAAAAGCCCTGAAACAAGAAGCACGCTTGGAGCAAATTCTGCAATATTCGCACCTGTTGGTATACTAGAGTGCATACTTTTCGGAAGTGAGAAAACCAAGAACAGCGCGCAAAAGATGAGTCCTACGAAAATCCAGAACAAATTAGTATGCTTGTGTGCTGTATGCGGGTGCAAAGTATCTCCTCTTTATTGGCTTTGATAGAAGAGCGGTTTAAAAATATTGCTGTTATTGGCTTACCGCTTGTGTTTATAGAAGAACTGCAGATAGACCAGCCCTGCAATAATTATCAAAACGGCAAGAACTGCAAGGACTATCGACTGGCTGGAGGTTTTCTCTATTGCAACCGGTTTTTGAACTTCCTTGCTAACTGGAGGCGCTCGAGGCGGAGCTGCCTGCGTATGCACATTATTCTGTTCAGTTACTGGAGGCTGCGGAGCAGGAGCTTGTACGACCAGCTTTGGCTTCGGCGGCGGAGCCACAATTGAAACAGGAGCTGGCTGCTTACAGGCAGCATCATTAATGTTCTGAGTTGACCTATCACACCTCTTGTTTGAAGGAGCATTCAAACAATCTCTGCCAGACAATATTTCACCTTTCAAAGGACCAAGCTGGCAGCAACAATCTCTCGGAGGATACGGATTACTGCCGCCACCACCGCCACCGCCCAATGAAGGTGGAGGAGGCGGACTGCCGGTAATATTCGCAATGCAAGCTGCTGGAAAACATGGAGGAGGATCAACCGCATTCAGCGTCCACGAAAAAAAGCCGGCCGTGGTAGGCGTACAGTTTATCGTGCAGGCTGCACCAGGACCAGGAGCAACAGAACAGCCAGGCGGGAAGCCAACAGTAAACGAACAGGACGTTATTGGGGGGGAGGCGGCAAATATTGGAATTGCAATAGAAAATGGAGTGCCAACAGTAGCGTTAAAGTGGCACGTGCCTGCAGCAAAAAAGCACCCTACATCTCCAACGCCAAAATAACTGTAATATTCATGCTCAACAATGGTGCCGTTAACAGAAATGTTAACATATATTTCACCGGCATAATCGCCGTCTTCGCTGTAATTGTGCTCAGCGAACATCATCGTGAATATTTCGCCCGCACTCGTCCAATTTGTCAAGTTCAAGATTGTTTCACTTGACGTGTTCAAGTTCTTAATCTCAATATAACCCTCAACAATGCTGACTAATGAATAATCAACGCCAAACGCTGTTGAAATGTTGTATGTCAGATTGATAATATCGCTGTTGTTAATGTAACCGCTGGCCGGCGTCACGTTAGTTAGAGTTGACGGGTCAAAAGGACCTTCAAGAATCGTCAAACCGCCAATCAAAGATGCATTTTCCCCATCCTGAGTTATGTTAACATCATACACGCCATCGCCGGCAGTAATTGGAATGGAAATATTTGCCTCAATAAGAGTGTCATTAACAACAATAATTGATAGAACGGAAACGTTTTCAATAAACAAAACCGCGCTCGAGTTGAAATCAACACCAGAAATATTTAATTGAACTGCAGCGCCCTGAAACACTGAACTTGGAGAGACACCCATAACAGCAACAACACTAGGCGTGAACTCAACAACTGAAGCGGCAGTTGGTGTCTGGCCTTCTTTCATCATCGAGAAAATAAAGAACAACGCTCCGAATACAACAACGAAGAAAGCTGAAATCAAAATCGCATGCGTACTGCCTTTTTTCACTCTATCGCCTCTTTAAGGCTTTTAACCATTCTCGTCTTTAAAAACGTTTCTACTCTTCGAATAATGCTTTCAAAATGATAGTAGCATAGCTACCCTTTGGCAAGGTGAATGCGATTACCATTTTCTTCTTGTGCGCGTTGAGGTCATCATCTTCTGCCGGGAAAACAGCCAGTTCTTCCGGCTTCAGAACGATTTCACGCTCCCTTGCGATGTAGATGTGCTCACTTGTTTTGAATTCATCAAGCGTAATGCCGTCCTGCTTGATGACTTCATTAATTATTTTCATCTGCCAGTCAGGCGCTTTCATTTCAGGAGCGACCATTGGAAAAGTTTTGAGGTCTGCATCAGGATTCCATTTTCTTGGGAAGACTAACTTGCCAGCCTCATAATCTATGCTGAACACTTTCTTGCTGTTGGCTCTCACGACACGCTTAACGCATTCATTCCAGATATATGACTGGTAAGCTGAAAAGAAAATTTCCCTAATACCCTTGAAAGTTCTCTGGAACGCGCCCCTGAAGTCTTCTGGAAACTCTGACAAATGACGGATAACTGTTCCTTCGACTGTGCGCTCCAATTGTGCAGCATTAACCTGGTCAAGGCAAGACGGCCAGTTACCCCAATTTGACGAAATGAATTTCCTTGTAGCCCTGATTTTTGCTTTCTGATGGCGGGTTGTTGCAGTAATGATTTTTTTCACTGCAGCCTCATAATTGCCTTTCAATACATCTTTTGCAATAAAACCAGTTACGCCTTTCAAGCTGCCAAATCTCTGGCTGTCAAAATAATTTGGAACGCCCTGCATCACTTGCTCTTTGTTTAACTCAGGCGTTGTTGTTTCTCTCAAGTCCCTTATAGTAATAATGAACTTGTTCGCTTTCAAATCACCTGTGCGCATCTGTTCATCAAGAAAACCGACTAAATTTGAAGTGACATTTTGCTCTTTGAAATTGCCAGAGTCAGGATTAATTGATTCAACTGAGAAATATTGCGCTGTTCTGGCGTGCGTGTCTTTCAAGCCCGCAAAGCCAATGTTTCTGAACGTGACATTGCAATGCGTTGCCAGCACCTTTTCAGCGGCAAATGTAGTCATGCCTACTTTTGAGACTTTGTACACTGCATACCTGCCTGACTGCTTCCATTCTTTATTAGGAACTTCATCCACAATAAAGTCATCAGGCTTCTGGCGGAGCTTCATACGCATTTGGCATAGTGAAGGGTATAAAAAACATAGCAAGATTTATGAATACAATATTATATGCTCATCTTATGGAAAAGAGGCTGCTGGCAATATTCTTAGTACTGGCAGTCAGCTCAGTTTTATTCATGGTGCACGGACTTACTGGAGCACAAATAATCGGTGGCTGTCCAGAGGGACTTGTTGAAAAAATGGGCTATTGCATAGACCCTATCTGTTCAACCGGACAAGTGGAATGCGATTTAGTGAATAACGTCATGAAGCCAAGAGATTGCACTTGTGAAGCAATAATGGGCAACTTCTTGTGCGGCATTGTCAGACAGGAAGAAACCGCAGTTAAAAGCCCATTATGCATCAGGCGCGGACAGTTGAAAGAAGTATGCGGGCATTACGACTCCAAAAAAGACGTTTGCGTACCAAACAGCTAGATTTTTAAATACGAAAACTTGTCATAGCTAAAAAGAGGATTGAAGTGAAAGAAGAAGTTTTCATCGTTGCAACAGTTTTTGTTGTACTGCTAGTCGGCTTGTTCTTTACGTTAAATACTAATGAATCGCACATTTTAGTTGCTCCTCACGGCATTACAGGAGCACAGGTTATTGGTTCTTCAACTTTCCTGCCTTCTGTTGTCACGCTCCTAGATATTTCTCCTGACAATGTTTCACAGGCATCTGTTTTTGAGTACACGCTTACTGGTGTTGATTTCAACTCAAGCGCTGTCGTCAGCACATCAAATCCAGATGTTTCTGTCGGCTCTTTTGTTGTTGTCGATGACACGACAATTTTGGCCAACATGACTGTTTCTGCAAACGCTTCAACCGGCGCTTTTGACGTTGTTGTAACTCAAGACACTGAATCATCCACTTTACCAGGCAGCCTGAACATTTACGAAGGTCCTTTTGACCCGTCGAGTTTGATTAATATCAGTGCAGGTTATTTTGAATTTAACCACACGACCAACACCACTCCTCCGGTGAACCTGACGTATACAATTACAACTGCGCCCGGAGTGGACAAAAGCATTGTGAATATTACCGGCGGCTACTTGGAAGCCACTGACTTGAACACGAGCAATGTTACTCTCATCAACCTTACAAATGCGACAGACCCTGAAGGAACATTTACTCTGCAATTTGAAGAGCATGCATTTACTGAAGAAGGCTCTTACTCGGTTGAACTGCATTTGAACTTGATTGTTAACGGTGAAACTGTTGAGCGCGAATATTATGCGCCTTATTTGGGCGTTGGCTCGCCAACGTGCAACCTCGTACCGCCGTGCGTCTTTAACGGCGTTGTTGGCGTTCTGAGCAGCATCTCCGTCAACATAATAATAGCAACACTCCCGATAACCATTTGCCAGCTGTTAACTCCTCCGCTGGGCTGCATAGCGACGCCTGGCCCCGGATCAAGATGCACTATCAGCTGCACTCCAGTATCTGCCGGCGTGTTTAATTCCAATCTGATAGCGGCAGACAGCATCAGTTTCTGCGTTCCATTCCCGCCTGTTGGAATTCCCTGCACGTTTACTTTCACTTCACCCCCGCCTCCTCCATCTGGCGGCGGTGGCAGCGGCGGCGGAACAAACAGCTATACTGGCAACGTCATCTGCCCGGCGTATTGCAAGGAGGCCAAATATCATAATTCTGTTGCCATATGCTCGTCTCCTGCCTGCCAGGCAGTAACCAACATTAATGCGGGTCCACCTCCTGGCGTGACGTATTCAGGCCCGAGTCCTAAAAAAACTCCAGTGCCTACAAATGTGCCTGTTATTTTCAGCGTTCCTCCAGAGTCCCGAGTGCCTGAAGAGCACAGAACTGTCCCTCAAGAACAGCTTCCTGTTACAGTTAAGCCTTTCAAGCTTCCGCCCGGTATGAGAGAACAGATGC
>JBGPJV010000066.1:0-5206 GCA_041485605.1 Candidatus Nanoarchaeia archaeon
CTGTTCTTGTCATACCGTCAATCTTGACGTTTCCAAGGTAAACCCAGCCTCTGTTTTGCAAGTCTACTCTGATACCCATCATTCGGGTGTCGTAGTTGTTTCCGCTTGGGAAAACAGTGCATGGACTGTCGCATGGAAGACCTTCTTTTGTGGTTACCACGTTTGTAAATACTGCTCCCGCGCTTTTGTTTGCGCCTGAGAACATGAGCACGAGCCCAATGACCGCAATAATTGCTATGATTCCAAGAATGACGAGTGCTATTCCTCGATGTTCTTCTTCCATGACGTAATCACCTCATTTGAATATAATAGGCATTCTTAACTGGTTCTAATATATAAATGTTACTAAAACGTATACTGGCTAATTTTTGGCATATTCGTTTACTTTCTGGGCTTTCTCAGCCGTTCAAAGCTTTCCACTATATCTATAACGTACTTTCCTTCTTCTAGTTTGAATATGAGGGGGGCTCCTTTGAACAGTTGGACAAGGTCAAGCTCATACTTTCCCGGCTCAACTACTCTGACGCTTTCAAAATCAAGTACGACAGGCAAATCTTCCTTATAGCCAACAAGGTTGAGCACATCTTGTTCGATTTGCTTTTTTTGTTCTGGGAGCAGCTGTGTTGGCAGTATTTTTTTTGCTGCCTCCAGCTTTTCTTTTTTGATGAAGAAAAACAATTTGGCGCCGCAAGGGCATCCTTTGAGAATTTCTTGTGCGCCGTCTTCGTAGAACGTGCTGCATCTGACGCACTGGTGCGGCATTTTTTACTTGCGCTTGCGCGCCTCCTGAGTGAGAAGTTCTATCTTATTAGGATCTTTTTTGATGCTCTTGACTATGCTGCTCGGCCCAATAATAGTAAGTCCCTGCGTATCACCAAAAAGTGTATTCAGCATGCTGTACTTGAATTTTTGAAAGCCATCCTTCGCGGTCTGGGCTGGATTGATAACTGCCAGTTCAATTCCTTTGAACTTTTTGTCTATTTCTTCCATTGTTGTCTTGATAAGCTCTACCTCTTCTTCTTTTCGCAGTCTGCCTTGCAGCAAAACAATTTTGTTCATCTTTGCGATGCCGAGCAGTTTTCTGATTCTGCCAAGCCCGCTCAGTCCTTCAATCTCAGTATAGGGAACGAATTGTATGGTTACCATTATTTACTCGCTAACTCAAAAAGCTTTTCGTATAATTTGTCAACATTCTTGCCGTATTTGGCGCTGATGCCCAAAACTTCGTATTGGGGGAATGCTGACTGCACTTTCTTTATTTTGCATTTTCGCAGGTCTGCTTTGTTCGCGACAATAAGCACAGGAATGTTTCGTGCTGCCAGGTTGCCGATAATGGTGACATTGACTTGTGAGTATGGGTCTTCAGTGCCGTCTAGAACGACAAGCACAGTGTCAACCTCATCCAGCCATTTGATGCTTTCAATGACTCCTTTGGTTGCTTCGCGCGCTCTTTTCTTTGCCTGGCTGGCAGACATGCCAGTTTTCATGAAATCTTCATAATCGATTTTTGTTGCGATTCCGGGCGTGTCAACCAGGTTAAAAGTAAGTTCTTTTCCGCTTTTTCCTCTAATAGAAATTTTTTCTTTTACATTGACTTCTCTGGTTTCATGCGAAATTGGGGAGACTTTTCCCATTT
Source organism: Candidatus Nanoarchaeia archaeon (assembly GCA_041485605.1). Lineage (GTDB taxonomy): Archaea > Nanobdellota > Nanobdellia > Woesearchaeales > ARS49 > CABMGU01. The sequence continues at coordinate 1,637 of JBGPJV010000066.1, forward strand.
CTTCGCCAAGCCAGTCAATGCAGATTTTATTTGCGAGTGTTGTTTTGCCGGAGTTTGGCGGGCCATAAAGTCCAAGCTTGAAATTTTGCTTAGGTCCTCCCATTAAACTCATGAAAAAATTCTTAATTCGTTTTAGCATACACCCACCTTTTTAGTAATTTGTGCACGCTGTAAGTATATATAGTTTTCGTTAAAAATGCCAGAAATCGACGAAAAAATAAAATAAAAAATTATTTAAAAAAAATAATTTATCTGCCGCCGCGTGCCATCTTTGCACGTGACACGTCGCCTGACTTGTCAACGAAGTACAGGAAGCCTGAAACTTTCTTTACGCCGACTTTTGCAACTTTTTCTGATTTGCCTGCTTTGCCCTTGCGGCCGCGTGCCATCTTTGCTCTGGAGACGTCTCCCTGCTTGTCTACAAAGTAGAGATACCCGTCTGCTTTCTTTACGCCGACTTTTGCAACTTTTTCTGCCATTTTGTGTTCCTCCGTCTTTTTCCAGAAGGTATGTTCAAAACTGAACCATTTCCCCCCGTCGATGTTCTATTTCTTTTTAGAAAGTGCGGTGCTTTATAAAGTTTTCTTTTTCCTCGACGGTGAAACGCTATGTTACCGTCGATACAACGTGAAATTATTTCTTCCGTTTCTTTTTTGCATCGGTATCATGCATGAACCATTCCGGCCTCAGAAGTTTCCGCAGCTTTTCTGCCTCTTTAAGTCCGTCCTTATAAATAGAAACGATTTCTTGTTTGGTGGGAACTGGAATTTTTTCTATTTTCTTTGCTCTTTCCATTGCCTTTCTCACTTCTTTTTTCATTGTAACATTTCCTTGTAGCCATTAATAATTTCTCTCGTTATAAATCTTATGTCTATTTTGCAGATACACAAATAATAAATAGGGTCAAAAGCCAAAATTTATCGTCGTGACAAAAGGGTTGATTATTGGGGGAGAGTTTGGCAATATTCTGGTTAGGCAGAAGAATGATGAAGCGCTTGAGCTGGGCGAACTGCTGATTGCGGATACGAAAAACGGCCAGATTTTGCTGCAGGCGTTTGATTTGCTGTATGGCTCGCAGTTAACTCAGCAACATTTGGAGCTTATTTCAGGTTTGAAATTGGAAGAAGATGAAAAACTGGAATTGATGGACGCGAAATTGAGAACGTATGTTCTTGCGCGGCTGAAGAATCTGGCGTTTGTCTCTCAGCAGACGGCGCGCAGCGCAAAAACTCTGCCGACGTTCTTTACAAAAGTTCGCGAGATTTCTGCCGCCGACGTTACTTTCTTGATAACGCCTCAAAATCCGTTGTTGCTGGGCAAATTGCGCTCTGGGTCTAAAGTTCTTGAAGTTCCTGTTTCGATTAATGGCAAGGATGCACTAAGCCATCACATATTGATTGCCGGCACAACCGGTCGCGGTAAGAGCGTGTTGATGACTAATATATTGTGGGACACGTTGGGAAAGGGCTATTCATCCATGCTCGTGCTTGACCCTCATAATGAATATTATGATAAGTTGGAAAAGCATCCTGATGCGCGCGAACAGGTGATTTATTACACGCCTCATAGTCCTCCTCCTGGCGCGCGGACTTTGAAAATTCATGTTGGTCAGCTTACTCCCCGACATTTTGACGGTGTTGTCGATTGGAGCGACCCTCAAAAACAGGCGTTGTACGCGTATCACCAGAAATACAAAGACGCGTGGATCGAAGCTGTTCTGCGAGGACAGGACATACAGGGCTTTATGGAAGGTACGCTCGCGGTTATCAAAAGAATACTTATGCTTTTGCTGCGAATGGATGTTGATGATGAGAAAAATATTTCATGCCATGGCGTATTTGACACAAATGCGGGCCAGACAACAGTTCCTGATATAGTGAACGCGCTTGAGCATGGAAAAACCATAATTATTGACACGAGTTCATTCCACGGCAATGTTGAAATTTTGGTTGGAAGCACAATCGCGCATATGGTGCTTGAGCGCCACAAGACGTATTCATTGCAGGAAATGAAATCAAAGCCTGTGGTAAGTATTGTGCTTGAAGAAGCCCCGCGTGTTTTGGGAAAAGACGTCCTCGAGCGGGGCCCAAACGTGTTTTCTACAATTGCACGCGAAGGCAGGAAGTTTAATGTTGGATTGCTAGCAATTACTCAATTGCCTTCCTTGATTCCAAGAGAAGTTCTCGCAAATATTAACACTAAAATTATTCTTGGTATTGAGCTGAAGCCGGAGCGCCAGGCAATTATTGAAAGCGCTGCCCAGGATTTGAGCAGTGATGACAGGATGATTGCATCGCTGGACAAGGGAGAAGCGATTGTAACGAGCAATTTCTTGAGTTTTGCCATGCCGATTAGAGTGCCAAATGAAGACCGTCGGGCTGCTGTTAAACAAAAACAGAGTTTTGGAGGAATGAAGCTGTCATGAAATTCGCTCATTTGTCCGATTGCCATATTGGCGGCTGGCGTGAACCGAAATTGCGGGATGCTAATACAAAATCATTTTGCATGGCTATTGAGAAATGCCTTTCAGAGAAAGTTGATTTTGTTCTTATTTCGGGTGACTTGTTTAACACCGCTGTTCCTGGGATTGACAGCCTTAAAATGGCTGTTGAGCAGATAAAAAAAGTAAAAGATGCAGACATTCCTGTCTATTACATAGCTGGCAGCCATGATTTTTCGCCCAGCGGAAAGACTATGCTTGACGTGCTTGAGCATGCTGGTCTTGCAATAAACGTTGCGCAGGGAGAAGTATTGTCTGACAATAGAATTAAGTTGAATTTTACTGTTGACAAGAAAACCGGCGCGAAAATTACGGGCATGATTGGCAAGAAAGGCGGCTTGGAAACAAATTATTATCATTATCTTGCAAGAGAAATTCTTGAAAAAGAGCCTGGCTTCAAGATTTTCATGTTCCACAGCGCTTTGGCAGAATTAAAACCAAAAGATTTGGAGGATATGGACGCGATGGCAGTGAGTTTGATGCCTGCCGGGTTTGATTATTATGCTGGCGGACATGTGCACGTGGTTGACAAGCAGTCAATTGGAAAGTACAAGAACATTGTTTATCCCGGCCCGATTTTCCCGAACAATTTTTCTGAAGTTGAAAAATTAAAGCATGGCAGTTTTGTGATTGTCGACAATGGCAGCATCCAGCACATTCCTCTGCCAGTGCATCCGGCTGTCTGCATTGCTGTTGATGGTGACCAGAAAACGCCAACTGAAGTTGAAAGTTTAGTGAAACAGCAGTTGTTGAAGAATGATTTGACAAATGCGATCGTGACCATTCGTGTTTCTGGCTGTTTGAGGCAGGGCAGGCCTGCTGACGTGCGCTGGAATGATTTGCTCCATGACGCTTACATGAAAAAAGCGTATTTTGTTATGAAAAACTCAAATGCTTTCACCAGCAAGGATTTGGAAGTGATTATGGTCAAAGAATCTAATGTTGAGGAAGTTGAAACTTCTTTGTTGCAGCAGCACGCCGGCCAGTTCAAGCTTTCTCAGAATGACGTCGAGCTCGCGAAGAAACTGATGCACGCACTTTCAGCAGAAAAGGCAGAAGGCGAGAGAAAC
>JBGPJV010000067.1:0-5170 GCA_041485605.1 Candidatus Nanoarchaeia archaeon
ACTAAACTCAGAACAAACAGCACCTGGATTCTGACCGACGGCGCGAGCAGCGACAACAGTTTTGAGAACACCTTGTTTGATGTGCCTTTATCCGGCAGCATCCGCATCCTGCCAAACGCCACCTACCCTGCCAGCACGCTTGCTGCGCGCTCAAACCTTAATGTCAGTTTAAACTTATCATTCCTCAACAGCACAGCTCTGCCGTTCTTTAACACCACTGCGCAAATTATCCTCCGCGGCATTGCATTGCTAAATCCAGCGCCTGCAGTCGACTTTGAAGACGACAACTCATTCATATTATGCAGCGCACCACAATGCGTTCAAATCAGCTATGATTCCGGAATATACACTATGAACGTCACCAGCTTCACCGGATATGCCACATTACAATTGCCAGTGCCATCCAGCGGAGGCAGCAGCGGTGGAGGTGGCGGAGGCAACAGCGTTTGTCCCGCATACTGCAAAGACTCCAAGTACGCAAACGTGGCAATCTGCCAGTGGTATCCCTGTAAACTTTTAGAAAAATCTACGGCACCAGTTCAGCAGGCATTCAGCAACAAACAATTCACCAGCGTACCGCTGCCAACAGAAGTGCCAGTTGTTCAACAGCCAGTTCGAGTTGGTCAATCTGCGCCAACATTCCAGCGAGTTCACGAAGCGCCATTAACAAGCCCACCAATAGAGATATCTGAAAAGTCGTATAAAATATTCTACTTTGTCTTCATCGCACTGGCATTTGCCATCATTGCAGGATTTGCAGCATTCGCACACATGCACCATAAGAAGCGCTAAATAAGTTTGCTCACGTACGGACCATCTATCTTGTAGCCAAGCTTGTAATAGTATTCTCTTGCGCCAACGCCGGAAATAACAAGAATTTTCTTGCAGGAGAATTCCTCTTTTGCAATCCTTTCAGCTTCTGCCATTAACTGCTTGCCCAACCCCCTGTGCTGCACTTCGCCGTGCTCTCCCAACGGCACTGCCTGCCCGTAAACGTGCAATTCCCTGATTCCCGCGCTGTTCTTTGGAATTTCAGAACGATGCGACTCTGGAACAATTCTTAATCTGCAAAAGCCCAGCAATAAATCATTCTTTAGGTCTTCAAATGACAGGAAAACCTCCTTTCCACCAGACGCTTGATAGTCCTCGCGCAACAATTTGACTCCAGGCCAGTCAATTTCGTGCTCTCTTGGCTCTCGGCAGCGAATACAGCGGCATTTCAAGCCCTTTTCTTTCAGCTTCTGCTCAACCAATTGCCGCATGTTGGTCAAGTTCGGGCCTGCGTCAATGACCGTGCTTGGAATATCTCTTTGCACACGCATAATCCTGCACCACTTTGGAACATGTTTTTTTGCTTCGACAATAATGTCAGCAGCATCCTCAGAAGACAACGGCTGGAACTTGCCAGCTTTCCAGAGCCCGTACAGCCCAGTGCCTTTCAATACGGTTGTTGGATAGATTTTGATAGCATCCGGCATATAATCAGAATTGGTGAACAATTCTTTGTAATCTTCAGCGTCCATCTGCTTAGTCATACCAGGCAAGCCTGGCATCATATGATAACCAATCTTAAGCAAACTATTACGCATCAACTTGGTAGCTTTGACTGCGTCCTGCAACGTATGCCCGCGGTGCGTTAATTTCATAACATCATCACGCAAACACTGTACGCCCATCTCGACTCTTGTAGTTCCAAGTTTCAACATGCCATCAATGTGCGGCTCAAAACACCAATCTGGTTTTGTTTCAATACAGAGCGCGACACAACGAATTTTTGTTTTCTCATTGCGCAATTGCTCTGCTTCCAAAGTAGTTGTACCCTTTAACAGCAATTCCTTTGCATGAATGTTCTTTGTGCGCACTGAATCTCCAACATTGCCCGGCAGCTCAAAGAAAGACAGGAACTTGTCCATGTCAACCTCATTGGTGTAAAACATCTCACCAAAGTCGTTCATTGCTTTTAGCGCATATGTAATGAAGTCCTCCTGATATTTAACTGGCAAAGCTGGAAAAGTGCCGCCCTGCACAATAATCTCTGTCTTCTGCGGCACGTGACCGGTAGCGATGAATTGTTCAAGGCGGTTGAAAACAATCAAATAAGGATCATAGAAATTCCTGATGCCGCGCATAGTACTCGGCTCTCTGCCCGTGTATGACTGCGGAACATTTCCAAAAGGAGAATCAGGACCGCCAGGGCAATAAACGCATTTTCCGTGCGGGCAGGCAAATGGAGCGGTCATTAATGCCAATGGCGATACACCAGACATGGTGCGCATTGGCTTTGTAATTACTTTTGCTTTAGTGCGCAAGAAAACTTCAACATTGCTTGGAATACTGGCCAAATTATATTTTTTTGTGAGTTTGACCTTTAACTTTGACAGCGCTTCATTTGAAATACCATTCTTAATCGCTTCCTCAACTTCCGCAAAAAACCCATCCATAGACGAGAAAACTAGAGAGACGCTTTATAAATTTATTCGCCCGGGACTGCGAAACGAAGGCTTGAAATGTGCACTGTTGTTCCCGGCTCAACAACTACATCAAGATACAGCTGCGGAGTGCTGAATGATGACTCGTCAAGCACACACGTTTCAGCGCATTCATCTTTGAACGCACCCATTGCTGCTTTGTAGCCGGCCGGCAGCGTTTCAATCTTGTCAATCTTGCTGCCAGGCTCGATGTCAAATTCATGCACAGCAAGGCCGGTAATGACTTCCATATCAGAGCCCGGCTTCTTTTTGTTTGAGAATACAAGCCATCGGCGACTGCCGTCTGACAAATATATGTTAACCAGACCAGGCCCTTTCACATTTCCAGAAATACCCAATGAAGACAACTTCAGCACGTCATGCGAAGAAGCAGTAAGGATAAAGCGCTGGCTGTCAGAAACTTCAATGTTTAATTCCTGAGAATACGTTTCAGTCGGCACAAAGCCCGTAATGCTCGGCTTTCCGAGAAGCAACGCTGCAAAAACAATCCCCACCACAATCAAGCCCAGCACGACACGGTGAGATTCCATGATTTCAGTCTCCGGAAAGCTGTTTATAAATCTTTTCGATTTCGTCACGCTCAGCCGGAGGACCCATCGCATCCAGCTTCTTCAGAACTTTAGTCCACTCCTCTTTGACAACGACATCGGAATCAATCTTCTCGCCAGAGTGCTCTGCTCTCTTGAGCCGTGCAGCGACTCTTTCAGCAACTTCTTCAATCTGATTCTTTAATTTAAGTGCAACAGGAGAGCTTTTCTCCCTGACTTTTGACAAGAATGACTTTACTCTATCTTTCAGTGGAATAGGCGGCTCCAAATGAACTCCGAGGTCGCCAGTTTCCTTCCACTTTGACACAGCACTGTTGAGATTATTGACAATATGCTCGTGAATACGCTCTCCCATCTCTTCGCGCTCCTGCTTTTTCAACTGCTCTTCATCAATTTCCTCATCTGCAATTTCTTCAACTCTCCTCACTTTCTCGATTTCTTTTTCAGAAACAGCATCTGTCTCCGCAGTGATGCGAATCCCGTGCTCAATACGGTCAGATTCAATCTCTTTTTTTGGCTTAAGCTCTTCAACAGGCTGCTCTTCAGGAACATCCTCGACAATTTCCTTGAACAAATCAGCTATCTGGTGCTTGAACAATGAGAATTTAGACGGCTCTGTGTGCTGCTTTGCATGCTGTTCGTGGTGCTGAGCATGGTGTGCATGCTCTGAATGGTGGCGGCTTACTTCTTTCTTTCCCATGTTTCCTCCGCCTCTTCCAACTCGCTCCACACGCTTGGAGACAGCTGGACTGGGTCCTTATTTACCTGCATCATTTCAACAGCCAGCAAGATGAACAATATAAGGAATGCAGCTGCTGCGCAAATGCTTGCCGCTTTTTTCGCAGTTACTGCAATTGCGGTTGTTGGGGCCGCGACTGCAATGCCGAACACGCCGCCGAGCACTAGGAATGCGCCCAGGAAAACGATGACGAGTACCTTTTTTGTCACAGGATTGTTGCAAAAATGACCGCAGGTGTGAGAGCCGATAACAGCGACTGCCAACAGCATCACCAGGACAAACATTGAGTGATCAGGAGCATCTGACTGCTTTATTTTCTGGATGGCAAGACCGCTCGGATTCAGAGGAACAGCGAAGTGCAATGCGTCAATAGACAATATGCCCGGGCCTGAAATCAACACGTACAATCGCCTGGGCATGATGTCAGGTAAAATGCAGGTATCAATACATACTCCTTCAAAGGGCTCTCCAAATCCTGAAAACTCAAGTGTTCCAGGAAGAACATGCGTGTCAAACACCAAATAACGCCTTTCATCATCAGTAACAAGCCACACTTTAGCATAGCCAGGACCTTCCCACGCGCCGGAAATCCCAAAACCATTCAAAGAAAACGGCTTCAAGAAAGGAAGCTCTTTAGTCGTGGTAATGCGGTAGTGTGTTTCTTCAATGAGATCATTTGCCTGCGTACTTGCAGGCTTGACTGAAATAATTCCGAGAACAATCGCAATTACAATTGTTGCAACGATAACCGCTTTTTTCCACATCATTGTACCACTGTTGTGATGACGTCAAAGTACAAATCATTCTTTTCAGGACAGGCATTGTTGCACTTTACTATTTCTTCCCATGCCTTCTCAACTTTCCTGTTCTTAGACGCCTGCACCTGCTCGTTTGCAATGCTCAGCGCCTTTGAAAACTCAAGCAAGTGCTCAGGATTGCCCCAGTACTTTGCTGTCGCGATAATATTGATAAGGAGTGCACTTTCAGGAATGTCTTTCTCGAATGCTGCAGTCGTTACAAGAACCATGTCAAGATACGCCTCGTCAGGACAGGCAGTTCCCAAACACTTGGTCATCCTGTCCCACTGATCCTTCACTTCAGAACTTTTTGAAGCAGCTACAAGGTCATCCAAAGCGCTGATAAGATTGGCGCGGTCAACCGGGCCAGTCGCTTTTCTCAGTTCAATGCTCTTAAAAATGATTTCTTTCACCGGCGGCTCGCTTGACATCACTTTTATTATAATAATGACTGCGGCAACAATGATAATGATGCCAAGAATGGAAAATAGCACTGTGCTTATCCCTCTTTGAACAGCCATGCACGAATCAACCATTTAAGTATATTAAAAGGTTGCGATTAAGAAATTATTTCTTCGCTTCCGGCTTGGCAGCACC
>JBGPJV010000068.1:0-5131 GCA_041485605.1 Candidatus Nanoarchaeia archaeon
CGTAGCACAAAGACAAACAACTGCCCCAGCTGCCTCCGAACAAGAAAACTTTCTTTATTTTTAGGAATTTCAAAAACTTCCTGAAATCCTGAACTAATTTTTGTGTTGTGTTTGCGCGCAAACTCGCGTACGGCTTGCTGTACTGCGCGCCGCGCTGGTCAACAGTCAAAATGTTGAACTTCTTCGGGTCAAAATGTCTGTGAGCACTTTTCCCACAGCCGCCGCCAGGGCCACCGTGAACAAACAGAACAGGAATTCCCTGCGGATTACCGTACAGCGCGTAGAATAACTCGTGGCCGTCCCCGACATTCAAATATCCCTTTTTGTATGGCTTACGCGCAGGGTATAATTTCATAACTCAGTTGTGACGAGTAGAGCTTATTAAGTTTATGTCGTAATACTTATAAATTGCATTATTAGAGTGTTTGAGTGAGTGAAATGGGTTTAGAAGAGCGGTGTGAAGATGGAGACATGCACGTTAGTACGGCACGCATACCTATAGTACGAGAGCATCCGTTGGAAATTTCTGAAGGCGATTCTCTTGAGGACAGCAGGATTATAGAACTTGCAGGGCCAAGTCAACTGCCGCGAACAATTTCCGCACCATTGGGTGAAGCGGAATTCTGGTTTGGAATACATCTTGGCATGGTGGAATATGCAATGCGCGTTGCAGGGGAAAGTATTCTTGAAAAACAGCTAGCAGATGCGCGCATCGCGCTTATCCAGAATGACTTGTACAGACAATTTACTGATAAAATGCATCTCAGCAATGAACTGTTTGCACAAAAAGTGCTGAACGAACAAGAACGAATATACCATCTCAGCCGAGCCGCGCATATAATTTCGAGGTACATCAATCTGATTTATGAAAGGGGAATTATGCAAGACCGGCATGAGACAGAAGTGCAGGAACTTGGAAAAGAACACGAATTAGCAATGCAGTTCCTTGGCTTGCGTGCTTCAAATGAAATAGAAGCAAAAGATGACATCATAAAAATGTATGAAAAAAGATTTGGCTCAAGAGAAGAATTAATGAAACTTGCGCAGGCAGAAGAAAAAAGCAAGCTGAACGGACCGCTTGGACCGAGGAAATACGCTGATATTTCAACGTTTATCAAACAGCACGAAACCGGCAAACAGCCAAAGACGATTGGACAGCAAATGGTTGATTGCTTTGAAAAACTGCTAAATCCGGATACATATGGAAACATCGCACGCGCAGTTTATCGCGCATTCAGAAAAGATATGCGTGATAAAGAAGCAAACGGTTAAAAAAGAATTCTAAAAAAATAAAAAATAATTTAGATAAAGAGCGGCGCCAAGACAAGCGTTAAAGTGCCGAGCAGCTTAATCAAGACGTGCAAGCTTGGACCTGCGGTGTCCTTAAACGGGTCACCCACAGTATCGCCAGTGACTGCCGCTTGATGTTCAAACGTGCCCTTCTTGCCTGTCATTTCCAAGTGCTTTTTGGCGTTGTCCCATGCTCCACCACCGGTGTTCAACACGAGCGCCATCAAAATGCCCGTAATCGTGCCGACCATAAGGAAGCCGGCTACTGCTTCTGCCTTTAAAATAAGGCCAACTGCAACAGTAACGCCAACAACCAAAAGCGCTGGCAAGATCATCTCGCGCAAAGCAGCCTTTGTGCAAATGTCAACACACTTTGCATAGTCTGGCTTTGCTTTGCCTTCCATCAAGCCCTTGATACTCCTAAACTGCCTTCTAACTTCAAAGACAACTTCGTGAGCAGTATCGCCAACTGCCTTGATAGCCATGCTGGAGAACAAAAACACCAACATTGCGCCAACCATCGCGCCGACAAAGACTTCAATCTTGCCCAGGTTGACAATTCTGCCAGCCTCGCCAACATACTTGACAACTTCATCCTGGTAAGCACTAAACAACAAGAATGCAGCCAATGCAGCAGAACCAATAGCATAACCCTTGGTTAATGCCTTTGTGGTGTTTCCCGCAGCGTCAAGCCTGTCGGTTCTTGCGCGAACATTCTTTGGAGCGCCAGAGAACTCTGCAATGCCGCCTGCGTTGTCTGTAATCGGACCAAACGTGTCCATTGCCAATACATAAGCAGCGGTTGATAGCATACCCATCGTTGCAATAGCGGTACCGTAAATTCCGCCGTGGTCAATGCCAGTCTTAGTACCGAACATGTAGCTCAACATCAACGCAGCACCGAGTACAACAACTGGAGCGGCTGTGCATTCTAATGCAACAGCAAATCCGTGAATAATGTTGGTCGCGTGCCCTGTTTTGCAAGCTTTCACAATTGATTTAACCGGCCTGTATTCGGTCTCAGTGTAATACATTGTGATTAACACAATCAATATACTTGTAACTATGCCAACCAATCCCGCATAGAAGAAGTTGACATTGCCAAGCATTCTCATCGTGACAAAGTAGAATGCGATTGTAGCCAAGACAGAGCTAACAAAGTAACCTTTAGTCAAGCACCACATCGGGTTATCTCTTTCCTTAGCTTTCACTGACATAACTCCAACAATTGAAGCTAGCAAGCCAAAGCTTCTGACAATCAATGGAAATAGGATGCCGTTAACGCCGAACACCGGCCATAATGAAACACCGATAATCATCGCACCGATGTTTTCTGCAGCAGTAGATTCGAAAACGTCAGCTCCACGTCCAGCGCAATCTCCTACATTGTCGCCGACAAGGTCTGCAATAACCGCTGGGTTTCTTGGATCGTCTTCTGGAATGTTCTTCTCAACTTTGCCGACAAGGTCCGCGCCGACATCAGCTGCCTTGGTGTAAATACCGCCGCCAAGTTGTGCGAACAAAGCGACAAATGAAGCGCCGAAACCATAACCGACAATCATGAATGGAATTTCTCTAATATCAAACCATATGCCCAAAATAGAAAATAATGTCGAGATGCCGATAAGGCTTAACGCGACAATGAAAATACCGCTCACCGCGCCGCCTCTCAAAGCAGGCTGCAAAGCGTCATTCATGCTCTTCTGGGCTCCAGCGGCGGAACGCACGTTCGCGCGCACAGAAATCCACATTCCCAAAATGCCAGCGACAGCTGAACAGGCAGCGCCAAACAAGAATGATATGGAAGTAATCAAGCCAAACTGCGCCTGGCCCAAGTATCTATAGATGACATAAATCGCAGCAGCAGAAACAATGCTGATAACGGCAATCGTCCAATACTGGCGCTTCATATACGCGTTCGCGCCAATACGGATAAGATTAGAAATTTCCTGCATCTTTGGCGTACCCTGAGGCCGCTTCAAGACGTCTTTCATCAACCAAATGGCAAAGCCGAGCGATAATAAACTTACAATCCAAACAATCCACATCATAGTCTACACCCCATTAGTAGTATTAAAGTTGGGGAGAAAGAGGGGCTTTAAAAAGATATCGGCACTACGGCATAGGCAGTTGATTAGCCAATTTTGGCTTGTAAAAGCGCATCAGCAAACTGTTGGAAACAACTGATACACTGCTGAACGCCATAGCAAGGCCGGCAAGTGCAGGGTTCAACAGCCAGCCAGTCAATGGGTACAGCACGCCTGCCGCGATTGGAATCAAAATAATGTTGTACGCAAACGCCCAGAATAAATTCTGCCTAATTTTGTACATTGCGTATTTGCTCAAAGACATTGCAGTAACAACATCTCGGACATCGCTCTTGATTAATACAACACTGCCTGCCTCAATGGCTATGTCAGTGCCAGAACCAATCGCGATCCCAACATCTGCCTGAGTAAGAGCTGGAGCGTCATTAATTCCATCTCCAACCATTGCAACCTTGAAACCTTTTGCCTGCAATTCTTTTATTTTTTCTGCCTTCTGGGCAGGCAAAACATTTGCCATAACATCATCAATGCCTGCCTGAGCAGCAATCGCCCTGCCAGTTCTTTCATTGTCGCCAGTAATAAGTATGACTTTCTTCCCTAACTTGCGCAATTCTTCAACAGCCTCTTTTGCAAACGGCTTCAATTGGTCTGCAACGGCTATGAAACCAATAATTTGCTTTGCAGAAGACAAGAAAACAACTGTCTTGCCCTGCTCTTCCAACGCAGAAACTTCGCTTTCAAAGTCTTTGAAACTTATTTTACGGTCTTCCATCAACGCGCGGTTTCCGAGGAAAACAGTTTTTCCTTTAACTTTAGCAGCAACACCCTTGCCCGTTACTGACTGGAACGCAGTTGGCTCTGGAACAGCAAGCTTCTTTGATTTTGCGGCGTTTACAATCGCTTCAGCCAAGGGGTGCTCGCTTCTTTTCTCAAGAATAGCTGCCAATTGCAGCACTCCTTCAGCGGTTGCTTTGCCGATGGGGACAACATCGGTCACTTCAGGCCTGCCCATGGTGAGCGTGCCTGTTTTATCAAAGACAACAACATCAATTTCCCTTGTCTTTTGCAATGCTTCGGCGTTCTTGAACAAAATACCGTATTCGGCAGCTTTGCCAGTTCCAACCATGATTGCAGTCGGCGTAGCAAGGCCTAACGCGCATGGACAGGCAATGACTAGCACGGCGATAAATGTTGTGAAGCCAAACGCTATGCTGCCGGCAAAATACCACGCGGCAAAACTTGCAATGGCGATAAGAATGACAACTGGAACAAAATAAAATGAAATTTTGTCAGCCAATTCTTGAATAGGAGCCTTGCTGCCCTGCGCTTCCTCAACCATCCTGATGATGTTGGCAAGGACAGTATCTGCGCCAACCTTTGTTGCTTTGAAAGTAAAAGAACCTGTTTTGTTGACTGTGCCGGCAATAACCCTGCTGCTCACTGTCTTTTCAACCGGAATACTTTCTCCAGTAATTGCGCTCTCATCAACACTTGAGTAGCCTTCTTTAACAAAACCATCAACCGGAATCTTGGCGCCCGGCTTTATCACCACAATATCTCCAACCTGCACTTCCTCAATTGGAATTTCTGCCTGCTCTTTGCCGCGCATAACAATTGCAGTCTTTGGCTGCAGGCCAAGTAATTTTTTGATAGCTTCAGATGTTTTCCCTTTGGCAATCGCTTCTAACAGTTTACCAAGAATGATAAACGCAACAATCAGGCCTGCAATCTCAAAATACAACATTTCTGTCGTGTAGCCGGTCTTTTTCAAGAAAATCATTACTGCGATAAAC
>JBGPJV010000069.1:0-5112 GCA_041485605.1 Candidatus Nanoarchaeia archaeon
CATGCAGCTGCAGTCAGGCCTGCACGCGCCGGGGCAGGCGCTGTCGTCAGTGCCATCACATGATTCTGCTGCGTCAACCTTATTGTTGCCGCATAATGAAGGCGGAACAATGTTTCTTAAAGTGTTCATCAAATCACAATCAGATGGATACTTGATTCCGTAAACACCAATCTTCGCGTCGTCAACAGTACTGGCGTATGTTGTGACTGTTAACCAGTTTGCACCGGAAAGCCAGCCAAATGTTACCTGGCCGGCTGCCGCGCTCAAAAAGCCGCACACATTGCCGCGCTTAGTCCACTTCGGCTCAAGCTCAGCAACAGACTTCGCCAATTCTTTCTTGAAATCATCAACATTCTTTGCCTGCAATACTGTCACATCAGTCTTGACGCTGGTTAAAGTCTCATAGTTTGCAGTGTAAGCGGTGCCTGCTGGCAAGTCCGCTTTTACAGAAGATTTGTACCTGTTGTTTTCAATATCGCGCTCAATCAAAATATCAGGATATGTGCCGCCAAGCATTTCAAACGCGCCCAGCTGCCACTTGCTGCCTTGGCAGTCCCAAATCTTAAAGCCTTTTGAATCACGCTTTTCAGTATCAATGCACCAGTAAATAACGACGTAGTTAGGACCAGGCAGGAAACGGTCGGAAGAAATGGGAACAAGGAACGTTGCTGTGTCTTCAGCCCAGGTCTTTAAAATCTTGCCGCTCTTGGAAGTATCTGCAAATACTTTTTCCCAGAATTTGAATTTCTTATTATATGCATACGCAATCGCGTACGTGTAGAATTTTGTCTTGACAGAAGTTGGCTTGGTAACAGTAACTTTGACCGTATCGCCATTCTTAACTTGCGTTGGGTCGATGTCAGTATATTTTATTTCAGCAGCCCACTTTGGCAGAGAGCCTGGCGCAATCGGAATGCCGCCAATCGCCTTGCCTGCAAGTTGTGTTTCTCCCGGAGCCGGCGGATTCGGAGGAAATTCTTCTGCGCAGGCAACTAGTAAAAAAAGCAATAAAATAATTGGAATCAGTTTCATAGTTTTTTCAAGTCAGACGGATACTTTTTCACGTATGCGTTGATTATTTCCGCATTTGCACTCTCTGCTTCAAAGGTCTCAACGTAGACGATTTCCTTGCCACTTGACCATACTGCAATTCGATGGTCTTCTTCAGAAAGGAAGAGCGCCAGATTCTGGCCAGAATACTGCTTCCAGCCGTTGTTGACAATATCCTTGAACATAGTTCCCAAAGTCTTGTCCAATTCCTGGCGGTTGTTAAAGTCAAAGACGTGGACAAGCACGACCAAGCCGCGCTGTGCAGCTTCACGATACTTTGCGTCATATCTGATAACGTTAATTTCTGCAAAGTTGTCCTTCTCAGCGGTTGTTGAGGTAACTTTGAAAGGCTTGATTTCTTTGTTAATCACGAACTGGTCAACATTTGCCAGCTCAGGAATAGCGCTGGTTGCTGCACCTTTTACGGTAAACTTAACCAGCATCCATTTCTTGCCATTGCAGTCCCACTTGCCTGCCGCCTTTGAACAGGCATATACGACAAAGTAATTCTCGCCTTCAGCAAACCTTGATGCATCAACAGTAACGCTGCCGATTGCCTGGCCTTTCAGCCATTGTTCAGCTGCCTCGCCCTGCAAAGCAAACTTTTCCCATATTCTTGTTTTCGAGTTGAAAACGTATCCGTTAGAGTAAATATAGTCAAAGTTAGAGACAGAAACGACAACGCCGTCACCAAAATAAGCCTGAGATGGCGTAATCGCAACGTTCTTGGCGTCAGCAGCCCACGAAGGCATTCCTGCCGCCATACCTGCTATTGCACGCCCGACTTCTCCGCCTGGCGGAGGAGGATTTGGCGGCAATTCTTCTTTGCACGCAGCTAAGACGAGTAATAATAACACGGATAAAGTAAAGGCAAATCGTTTCATAGTCTCCCTCTTTTAGTTTAAAACTACTTTTACAGTATATAAATGTTACTTGGGTATTTCTTTGATGCGCTCGTCAATGAACTTCTCATCCCAGCCATTTGCCTGCAAGTGCATTCTCAATGTTTCCAACTTGTAGCCGGCGTTTGTGTAATTTATTAGATACTGCCTGACTAATTTCTTATCTTCAAGCTCAGTTTTCTTTTTCTGAACAATGCCCGCAGCAATCATGCCTGAAATAACGATTAGTGCGAGTACGGATAACGTGATGCTCAAAATCGCGTTCTTTTTTTGCGAACCCTGCAAGTTGGTGATGGCGTCGAAGAACGGCGCTTCAAATGACGGCTGCTGCTTTAAATTTTCAATGTCAACTTTCATCGCGTCAATCTGGCTCTGCATCGCGTCAAGCCTTGAAGACATGTCAGCGGCAATCTTGATTTGAGCTTCGGCAGCAGCCAACCTTTGCTCCCAAGCAGGCAGAACTCCAATCTTCTGTTCTATCAAGTCCAATCTTGCAAGAATAGCCTGCATGTCAGATGTTTTAGGAGCGGTTGTTGTGGTTGTCGTTGTAGCGGCCGTAGTTGTTGTCGCTGCAGCCGGCGTAACCGGTGCAGTTACCTGGTCTGACTCCATTCCTGGAGGAGCAGGAGGTTCTGGCAAGTCCAACGATTGAAAACCAGTAAGTGAATGATAACCATTAGAAGCGGCTAAAAACAGCGTAAGTACTGCTATTACTAGTATTGCTGCCACTCTCTTTTCCATAGAGCGGTTTAACTATTATTAGTATTTAAAGGTTTGTAGCATACTGTACGGACTCAAAACTATGACTTTTTCGTCACAAAGGGTTAAATTTTAAGGAAACATAGTACTATCTATTGTGACAAGTACGTCACAGAGGCATCGCCGAACAAGTTCGGCGGGTCTCCAAATTCCGAAAGAATTCGGAGGTATACCAATGGCAAACGAAGAACAAATTGGCTTTCACAAAGGAGCATTGACAACCCTCGCAAAAGAAAGACAAGAAATGATTAGAATTCTACAAATAGTTGAACAGCTCATGCAGGCACACCTGAAAGCACTCAAAGACATGGGCGTAGACCTTGAAGCAGAAGCGGCAAAAACTACAGAAAAAAAGCCGCTTGAAGACAAGCTAAAGAGAGGCGCATAATGAATTACCAGGTGGGTGGCTATAGTGGAAGTTCTGGATACAGCGCAGGCGGCGGATATTCCGGCAGCCACGGCTACACCATGTCTTCAGCAGGCTACTCAGCAGGCGGCAGTTACGCAGGCAGCCTTTCAGGACCGGCAAGCTATCAAGCATCAGAACAAGCGCAAATGTCCCACACCGAAGACTTCCTCGCAGAAAACAGGCCATGGACACCAATCATTTCAAACTTAGGAGATGTCAAGGAAATTGTTGAGCAAACATTTGAAAAAATGACCGGACAAGAATTCCCGCACGAAAATATTGCGGTAGTTATCTGCGATGAAAAACAATTCAGGGATATACACATGAGCATAGGCGGAAATTGGAGCCCGGGCATAGTCGGATTCAGCTTCAACAAATACGGCAAGGGCACATCAGAAATTTACATCAAACAAGATCATATGGACAGCGTTTTACTTACGATTGGGCACGAACTCGGACACGTTCTTGGGCCAACCCTGCCAAACGGGCAGGACGAAGAAGCAAAAGCACACGCATTCTCACTCGCGTGGATAGAAACAATACGTGATAATAATATTGGCGGACTGCAGCCAAACATCGCGCCAAACCCGGCGCACAATGGACTGCACGACGTCGCGTTCGATTTTGTAAAGTACTTATTGAACACCGGCTCAAGCTCATTTGACGTATTCAAGACACTGGCGCACGGATTAACCAGCATAATTGCAACATGAGGTAACTACAATGGCAAAGAAAAAGGAAACCAAGACAGAGAATAAGGAAGCAAAGTACGAAAAACCAGCTGAAGC
Organism: Candidatus Nanoarchaeia archaeon; assembly: GCA_041485605.1. Taxonomy (GTDB): domain Archaea; phylum Nanobdellota; class Nanobdellia; order Woesearchaeales; family ARS49; genus CABMGU01. The sequence continues at coordinate 3,909 of JBGPJV010000069.1, forward strand.
TCAAAAAGAAACAAAATACGAAAAGAAAGAGGAAGCCCAAAAAGAACCAGAACTACCCTCAAACTTACCTCCTGAAGTTGTTGAAAAACTCAAAGTTATCAAGGAAAAAATCACGAAATTCCAAAAACAAATAGTTGAGAAATTTGACAAATACATTGTAGGCGTTACATTACTGCCGCCGCCAAGACCGCCAGCACCAAACCTTCCTCCAGAAATATTTGCAGAAGAACAAAAAAGATATGAGGAAGAGAAGGACAAGTACGCCACATTAGTTCTCATTGATGATACAGAGCCAACCAAGATGACCAAAGGAGAGCTAAGAGACAAGCTCTCATCCATCATGGAAGCGGCAGCAAAAGAAATAGATCCGAACATTTACCCGCAGACATTATTGCTTTCTGAATTATGGCAGAACTGCTACGATGGCAAGTATGACTTGCTGCAATTAATCGGCATGAGCGCGCCAGTCTATGATACCGGAATGCTCGGCGCCATCAGAATAGCAGAACTCCACAAGACAATGGTGCTCAAGAAGTTTGAGAAATACATTGTTGCATACGTTATGGCAGGAAGCCTTGTCCAGGGCCGATCAACAAAAGACTCAGACATTGACGTCTTCATAGTTATTGATGACACCGACGTCAAAAAGATGACGAGAGCAGAACTCCGCGACAAACTCCGCGCAATTATCATCGGTATGGGAGCTGAAGCAGGAGAAATCACCGGCATCAGAAACAAAATCAACATCCAGATTTACATTTTAACAGACTTCTGGGACAGCATCAGAGAAAGCAACCCGGTTATTTTCACGTTCTTGCGTGATGGAGTTCCATTTTACGACAGAGGCATTTTCATGCCGTGGAAACAACTGCTCAAGATGGGAAAAATCAAGCCGTCAGCAGAAGCAATAGACATCTTCATGAGCTCAGGAGAACAAACACTTGATAGAGTGAAGTTCAAACTGAGAGACATCGGCACAGAAGATTTCTTCTGGGGAATCCACACGCCAACGCAGGCAGCTTTAATGCTGTACGGCATTCCTCCGCCAGCACCAAAAGAAACCTGCGGCGTACTGCGCGAAGTTTTTGTGAAGAAAGAAGGACTTCTTGAAGAAGAGTATGTTAAGATTCTTGAAAACGTTATTCAAGTTAGAAAAGACATTGAGCACGGCGTCAAGAAAGACATCACCGGAAAAGAAATTGAC
>JBGPJV010000070.1:0-5002 GCA_041485605.1 Candidatus Nanoarchaeia archaeon
ATCACTCATGTTTAAAAGTGAGTATTATTTTGTGTAACGTATGGTCTTTGAGCGACTGTATTCAGCAGAATTCCTGCACGACCACCCTTGGTATGGGTTCCTTCTGGGTATTGCATACACTGTGCTTGGCATATTCATAGCCCTAATGATATTTCCCAATGACCCTGCAGTAATTGCCATCGGCATTACTGCATTGTTCCTCATACCGTCATTATCAGATTTAACAGACAGCGCGGAAATCACCAGCAAAAAAGTGCCAACATTCAAGGCATACATGCGCGAAACAATGCCGCACGTTAAAGTTTACATCGCCATCTTTTTTGGAATATTTTTCACGTTTGCATTCTTCTCTATAATATTGCCAAAACTTGCGGCAGGACACTTGTTCAACGTCCAACTGGACGTCGTCAGCGGCAAAGCAATAGGCCAAGCACTAAAATTCAGTCCGGCATTATGGTGGGACTTATTCAGCTGGAACATGCAAGTGCTGGGACTCTGCTTTTTGCTTTCATTAATAGCAGGAAATGGCGCAATACTCTTTATTGCCTGGAACGCAAGCGTCTGGGGAACAGTATTTGGAAACCTTGCCCAAACAGCATCACTCGTTTCAACCGCAAACCCCTTTATACTGTTTTTACTCGTAATCGTCAACGTCTTCCCACACACATTCATGGAAGGACTCAGCTATATGCTCTCAACCATATCAGGCACAACGCTTTCTGACGGCATCCTAAAAGAAAAACTGCTGTCAAAGAACATGGGGCTTATTTTCAAGTACAACTTTATACTGCTGCTCATAGCAATAGGCGTGCTTGCAGTAGGCATGATGATAGAAACGTATGTGTTGGGCAATTTCCACTTGTACAGAACTATTATCAATATAGCATTCCCGAGATAGCTCATAAAGCTTAAAAAGCAGTACATATGAGTTCTTTTCATGAAAATCCTAGCATTCACCGATTTGCACGCAGGCGTTACTGCTTACAAGAAAATAGTTGACAAAATCAAAAAAGAAAAACCGGATTACGTATTCTGCCTTGGCGACTTCACTATCTTTGAACAGAACATTGAAGCAGTACTACGCAAAATAAGCGAGCTCAAGAAGCCGGTGTATATCATCCACGGCAACCATGAAACGGATGTTATTGTGAAAAGATTATGCAAGCGCTATTCAAATATCAAATTTGTTCACAGAACTCTTAACAAGCTTGGTGATTATACTCTTATCGCGCACGGCGGAGGCGGATTCTACGGACAGGGCAAATTGGCAGGAGATAAGGACTTTGAAAAATTTGTCAGAGAGAACAAAATGAAATTACACGGCAAATTAATCCTTATAACACACGCGCCGCCAGGAAATACTAAATTAGATTATCTTGAGTGGCTTGATGACCATGCCGGCTGCGCAAGCTACGGTGAATTCATCAAACAATACCACCCCGTCCTTGCGCTTTCAGGTCACCTGCATGAAAACTTCGGCGTAAAGTACAAAGCAGGCAAGACAACCATCTGCAATCCAGGACCAGAAGGCATGGTGTTCACGCTATGAGCAGCAATAAACGCATTCTGTTGTCGCAAAGCGCTCTCTGGGCAGCCTATGATGGATTAACATCTGCGTATCTGGCAGCATTTGCGCTCGCACTTGGCGCGTCAAATGAAATTATCGGATTTCTGGGAGCACTTCCATTTCTCGCGGCAATACTCACACAAATACCCGGCTCAGAATTATCCCAGCACTTTCATAGGAAACACGTGTACATTTTCTTCTCGTTAATTGGCAGATTATTCTGGATTCCACTGCTGGCAGCGCCATTTTATTTTGAAAATCCAATAGTGTTCATTATAATTTTTTATCTGATCGTCAAACTAGGCGAGATGATAACAGACCCGGCTTATACCTCACTAATGGCGGATATCGTGCCGCGAGAAAGCTTTGGCGACTTTACCAGCAAACGTTATAGATTGATTGCTGCATTTGGAACTATAACATTAGTACTTGGCGGGTTATGGCTGAAACAATTTCCTAAAGACAGCCCGGTGGGATTTGCAATCATGTTTGGTTTCGGGACTCTTTTGGCAATATTTGCCACGCTGATGATGGAACGCGTTAAAGAACCAAAGTACAGAGACCACGACCATCACGCTATTAAGGAATTTTTTACTCTTGACGGACCAATAAGGCATTTTGTGTTCTTTGGAATCGCTTTTAACTTTGCATTCATGCTTGCATCGCCATTCTTCACGGTGTATATGCTCAAAACATTGGAAATCAGCTACCAATACTTCGGAATTGCAACAGCAATCGCAACACTCGCGCAAATTGTCGGATCACACTACATTGGAGGCTTAACAGACAAGTACGGAGACAAGCCAATCGCAATACTCGGCCATATGGGAACAGCATTAATCCCGCTTGTCTGGCTGGCAGTAACTAAACAATCACTCTGGCTTATCATACCGGTGCAGATACTGAGCGGCATAGTCTGGAGCGCAGCAGATATTTCACGATTCAATTTACTGCTTGCGCTGGCTGATCCTAGAAAGAGAGCAATGCAAGTTGCGGAGTACAATTTATACTGTTCAGTGCCTCTTATCATCGCGCCAATACTTGGCGGGTACATGACAGAGCACGTAACATGGATTCTTGCAGGCATACCCCTCATTTTCGTTATGAGCAGCATCCTCAGATTCCTGAGCACACTACTGCTTTTTAGAATTCAAGAGCCGCGCGCAAAAAAAGAATATCCACTTGTCTTTGTGTTCAAAGAAGCAATGCACTTCCATCCCGGCAGAGGAATCGTGCACGGCATACATATTGTTAAAAGAGTTGCGGCGGGATTGGGGCTTATTAATAAGTAGTAAACATTTTATAGCACCTGTTTTTCCTTTTATGAATGGACCTGCACGAAACACTGGCAAAGCTGACCAGAAGCGTTATTTTCAAGGATTGGCATAAGAATAATTCTAAATATTTTCTTGCACACGCGTTTGTAATGCTGGATGAAGCAAACAAAGGAATCTGGCAAATAGGATTCTATAATCTAGAGAAAGAACGCATGATAACGTTTATTGTTTCAGACAAAGAAATACAGCACACTGAAGAACAGGAAGTTTTGAGAACTGAAGCAGAAATATTTCCGTTAAAGGCGGAAGAAGTAACACATTCTGTTGAAGATGCATTGAAAACAGCAAAAGCATGCCTGCAAGAGAATTATCGAGGAGAAATGCCCATTAAAGAATTTTTCATCATCCAGCACGCAGAAGGGCACGCGATGTTCAACATTACGTACTTCACGCAAAGTTTGAAGACGATAAACATCAAGATTGATGCGAAAACTGGAAAAATTTTCAAGCACACCATGCAGAGCTTGGCAGAATTCACATAATTATTTTCCTGCCACTGTTGTCACTCTATACTGTGTAGAATATAGTTTGTTGTACAACACTCTTTAAATATCTGTTTTCATGAAATTTATTTGGACGACGATAGAGATTTTTTGAAAAAGGGTGATTGAATGGCAGTAGCAGTGAATTACAAAGAGAAATTAAAAAACAAAGACCTCGACGCTTTCTTCCGCAATTCAGATGACCAGAACGCAGAAGAAGCAGTAAGCTAACTTTTTTTATTATTAAAGAAAAATATTCCCCTTGCGGGGATCACCTCTTTTCTCCAGGATGATTATGCAATAAGCAGGTGCTTTAAATTCATTTATGGCACGCTATCTACTGTTTGTAATGTGGTTACTGCAATTATGCTACTGCAGTTTACGAAATTTTAAATACCTCTGCAGAGTTTGCTTTTAATATGATACTGGGGGTTACAGGGCATTATGCTGCAGGGAAAGACACAGTTGGAGATATTCTCAAAGAAGAGCGATTCCACCAGATTTCGCTCTCAGATTTCATCCGCGAAGAAGCAAAAAAACGCAAAATAAAGGACACGAGAGAAAATCTCATCAATCTTGGCAATGAGCTCAGAAAAAAGCACGGCAGCGGCGTTCTTGCACGATTAGCTCTTCAGAAAATAGAGTGGGATAAGAATTATATTGTTACCAGCATCAGGAACCCTGTTGAAGTTGAAGTTCTTAGGACAAAACAAAATTTTGCCCTTATCAACGTAACTGCAGCCCAAAAAGTCAGATGGGGCAGAATGCAGGAGCGCAAAGCGAAAGAAAAAAGAAATGACGAAATAAACACGTTTGAAGAATTCAAGAAATTGGAAGAACAGGAAGCTACAAGCTCTGACCCAACAAAGCAGCAGGTTGCCACAGTCATGGCAATGGCTGATATTATGATTACAAACGATGGCACGCGCGAAGAACTGAAAAAGAAGATTGTCAAAATTCTCAAAGAATGGAAACGCAAGCTTGGTGATGAACGGCCAAAATGGGATGATTATTTCCTTAATTTAGCATTAGAAGTGGGCAAGCGTGCAACCTGCGACAGGGGAAAAAGTGGGTGTGTTATTGTAAAAGACAAACGCATCATTTCAACCGGATACGTCGGAGCGCCGGCAGGACTTCCGCACTGCGACGAAGCAGGGCACCTTATGCACACCGTGCAGAACCATGACGGCACAACAAGCCAGCATTGCATCAGAACAACACACGCAGAAACAAACGCCATCGCGCAAGCAGCACGCCATGGCATATCAGTAAACGGTGCAACAGTCTACTGCAAAATGGAACCCTGCTACAAATGCGCGCAGATGATAGTCAATGCCGGCATAACCAAAGTTGTTTGTATGAAAAGATACCATGGCGCCGCGTATACACGAGAAATATTCAAAGAAGCAGGCGTAAAGCTGGAAGTCATACATGACGAGCTTGAGAAATACGCCAAAATGTAATTATTCATTCTCATGAACCCTGACGATTATTGCACGCTCCTGAATGATGCTTTGGCACGCAACGAAACAATCGTTTTCTCCTGTACGTGCACTATAAGATATTCCGGCAGGGCAGAGAGTTATCTAGGCAACGGAGACAGAATAGTAATGATA
>JBGPJV010000071.1:0-4879 GCA_041485605.1 Candidatus Nanoarchaeia archaeon
GAATCTGGCTTGGACTGTAATTTGACTGCAAAACAGTTTTATCCTTGAAAATCGGCTTTTTTTCCAAGTATTTCTCAAAAAAGTCTACCAACCCCTTTTCTTTCATGTCAAAAATCACCAAATTCCTTTTCAACATGCTCAAATTATATGTTATTTTGAGCACGACAAGAAAGCCCGCATACACGCCCCTTAAATAGGAGCTTCCTTGCATGTGGAACTGACAGTAATAGAGGTATATAAAGTTTTGGGAAGGCCACACCCCTTGATTTCGTATGGAATAGTGGTTAATGTTAAGAGTGGTTTGTTGTTGTTTTGTTTAGTTTACTATTGAGTTGTGTTGTTCGGGGTTTATTATTTAATTATTTTCTATATAGATATATAATAATAATAAAAGAAACATCTCAACATACAACATAGTCAATTTGCATAGGAAACAGAGGAGGGGGACTAGTACAATCTTTAAAAAGGGCTATTTTTATTACTTATGAAGAGTGAAAAACGGAAACATTTATATATGGGTTATACCTACGATGGAGTAACAACACAATAATTGGAGTGCACTACAATGATCGTTCAAAAGGATTTTTTGAATAAACTCAAGGATTTCGGTTTAAATAGCTACGAAGCAAAGCTTTGGACAGCATTGTTATCACGCGGCGTTGCAACAGCTGGTGAATTATCAGACATAGCAAACGTTCCACGAAGCAGAAGCTACGATGTTCTCGAATCACTTGAACGAAAAGGATTTGTCATAATGAAATTGGGCAAACCAATCAAGTATATAGCAGTGCCTCCAGCAGAAGTTCTTGAAAGAGTCAAAAAAGCAATCAAAGATGACGCTGACAAACAGGCAGACCTTATAGAAAGCCTGAAGAAATCAGAAGTTTTGGGTGAATTAAACGTTCTCCATAAACAAGGCATCGAGCTCGTCGAACCGGCTGATTTAACCGGCGCAGTACGCGGCCGAGGCAACTTATACAACCATCTTGTTTCAACGATAAAAACCGCAGAAAAAACAATCTGCCTTATGACCACTGAAGCAGGCTTGAACAGAAAAACAGAAGCACTGAAAAACGCATTCCAAAAAGCAAAAGAACGAGGAGTACGCATAAAGATTCTCGTGCCAACCAAAGCACAATCAAAAGTGCTTGCGCAATTTGCACAAATAAAGAATGTCGATGCATTGCCAGCACGCTTTTGCGTTGTAGACGGCAAGCAGGTCACCTTTATGGTGCTTGATGATGTTGACATCCACCCGAACTACGACTTCGGAGTCTGGGTCAGCGCGGCAAACTTCGCCAAATCATTCGAAAACATGTTCAACATGATTTGGGACAAGAACTAATTTTTTTTCTTTTAACCCAAACCTTTTTATACTCTTTACTTATAAATAACCTTTAGAAAAGAGAGGTGTTTAGTATGGCAGAAGATGTCGTAATCAGAATTGTCCTTGCAGTCATTGTTGGAGTACTATTCGGCATTGTATATTGCATGAGAGTGCTTGTCCTAATGGAAAGACGTGTTGCCCGCATTGAAGAACACATGGACAGCATTGTGCACAAAGTGCTCCAGGAAGAAATCCGCATTGAGCGCGGCATGAAGCGCAAAAAATAATGCGCGGAGCATTTTCTTCTTCATTTCTTATTGACAAAATTTCAAAAGTAGACAAAACTCAACGCGGCAGGTTATTGAAGCACTTTGAAAATGCTTTAGGAGCAATTTCATATCACCTGGAACGCGTTGTCCCGCGCGGCGGCGTCATTTGCGCATACCACCCAAAAGGAATTCTCGGCAGCATACTCCCCGCGATCGCCAAAGAAAAAAACTGCAAAGTCCTTACTGTACATGGAACAAAGCAGGCAGTCGTTTCATTGATGAAGGCAGGCGTGCTTTCCACCGGTAATCCAGCAGAGGCAGATGTTTTTCTAACAGAACCAGACGGGCTTAGTGCAGATGGAGCATTATTCAAGCCGCATGAAGCCAGCGATTTGCCGCACAAAGAGATAATTGCGGTTGGAAGCGCTTTACAATTCACGAAAGAACGGCCGGCAAGCCACGATATAGCACCCGTTTACAAAATAGTCACAGAACTCGGCATCCATTCAGCAGAACACTTAGAAAAAGAAGTTACTTTCGCTTTTTCCTGGCTGGCTTCTTCGCCGGCTTTGAAACCTTCACCGGCGCCTTTACAACCGCCTTTGCGGCCGGCTTCAATTCCTTTTCCAATCTTACCAGAGCGGCTTCCAATTCCATAATCTTCTTGGAATTATCCTCAACGTCCAATAACTGGCCGCATTCAGGACACTTAAAGTTGAAATCGTGGCTTTGCTCAAAGTCCAAACGCACACACTTATTCGAGCAGATGTAGAACTGGGTGTTTTTTTCTCTCTGGAGCCTTTCATTCAAGCGCTCAAACTTTTTCTTCTTGATGCCGCCAATTAAATCCTTGACACGCCTCACGTTGAACGTCCAATAGTAAATATACCAGCCCTTTTTCTTATCCTTCTTGCGGATAAAACTGACAAGATTGTTGTCGTACAAACGGTACAGCATGTTTCTAGTAAGATTGATTTCCTTTTTGATGCTGTCAGCAAGCTTAAATTCAGAAACGTTGCTCTTGTTGCGCAGAGCTTTAACCAACGGCAAAACGTCCTCGCCAGCAACCTCAGAAACAATCTCTTCAACAATCTTGCTGGTAATCTTGGTATTCTGTGGCACGCTGTTTTTCCGACGGTAGACGTTTATAAACCTTTCGTTAACTCCTCAAACAGCAAGCCGCGCAGCTCTGCAAGCTCAGGCGTTACTACAAAATTTTTCTCGGTTGAATTCAAATCATCAGGGTTCAGAAAACGCCAAGGCTGACGGTCAAAACGCACTGCAATCAACGGACGGGCACCGGCGCGTTTTGCATACGCAACCAACTCTTCAACTTCCCTTTTTTCCAGATATTGATTATTGCCGCCAGTTGCCTTGCACTCAATTGCCAAGTTTATTCCTTCCTTGTTGGCAATAATGTCCGGAGAAGGATATTTCATACTGCCGCTGCCGGCTACCCTGCACGCAGTCCATTCTTTAGTGCCCCAAAATAGATGGATAAGTTCACGTTCCGCATTCGACCCCTTTATTTTTGCTTTCACACACCAACTTGAGTTATCTTCGCATAAAAAACTATCTTTATACGTCGGTATACTGCCAAAATAAGCCCAAATAAGCAAAATTTTAAATAAAAAAGGCCGTTTAGAGCTTTCTGAGGTGGTTCAAGATGGCAATAAACTCAAAACGACTTATCCCGCTCGCTGCAATGGAACAAATCATGAAACAGGCAGGCGCAGAGCGAGTTTCAGACAAAGCAAAAGCAGCACTAAAAGAAGTTCTTGAAGAATACGCAAAAACAGTTGCTGCGGATGCCGTAAAATTTGCACTCCATGCGGGCAGGAAAACCGTCAAAGCAGGAGATATTAAACTGGCTGTGAAGAAGTAAGTGGAGAAAAAATGCCGGTTATTCGAATAGATTACGATAATGAAAAAATAGGAAAGAAAGATGTTACTGAGTTATCTAAGGCAATACAGAAAATCGTTTCTAGTGCAACACATATAGAGGATGTATTTGTATATGCGAATAGCTCACAAATCAAAATAAAAATCGCACCAATAGAGATTTTTATTCAAATGAGTGCGCACAAAATTAAAGATGAAGATGTGCTTGTGAAAGAAATAAAATCTCAATTATCGCGCTGGAAAAAGAAAACTTCTTTCAAGCATCCTATTAACATGACGTTTATTCCAATGAAATGGAAAATTGAAATAGGAATCTAAATCATCAAGGCGTAATCCGCATAAAATCGTGCGCACATATGACGTTGTCAAAGGCAGTGCGTGCGTCTTCCTCCAATTCAGACGTGTTCTTGTAGCGCGCGCTGAAATGAGTGAGAACTAACTTTTTTACTCCGGCGCGCGAAGCAATCTGGCCGGCTTCTAATGCTGTCAAGTGCCCGTGCTCAATGGCCTTGTCCTTCAATTTACTTGAATAAGTGCTATCAATAATCAGCATGTCCGCATTTGCCGCGAGCTTGAAACAATTATCGTTGATGAGCGTATCAGTCATGAATACAATTTTTCTTCCTTTAATTACAGTTGTCGCGTCATCTGCCAGCACTTTTTTTCCCTTGAACTCAACATTTTCACCATGCTGCAACTTGCCCAGCAATGGCCCATCAGGAATGCCTAATTTCTTAACGTAGTCAACCTTAATTCTGCGCCTGTCCTTTTCAACAAAAGCAAAAGCGACGCACGGCACCGGATGTTTCATTGGCAGGCTTTCCAAAGCAAAATCCTCGTCCTCAAAAAACACTCCTTCATCCACTTCAGTAATCTTGATGTTGAATTTCGTCTCAAACTCAATTCCACCAAACAAAGCTTGGAAAGATTTCTTGCTGCCTCTTGGGCCATAAATGTCAATACTTCTGCTCAAATCCAAGGACGCAATTGTAAGCAACAAGCCCGGCAAACCAAGAATATGATCACCGTGCCAATGAGAAATGCAAATCCTGGTAACTTTCGATAATGGAATGCCCGTAATTTTCATCTGCCGCTGCGTTCCCTCGCCGCAATCAAACAGAATGCCATCTGACTTGAACTGCATAAAAACAGCACTTGGATTCCGTTCCTTGGTAGGCATCATACAAGATGTGCCCAAAAATGTAATTTGCATAATACGACATTCCTCCTCGATGCTTATAAACCTATGGCAAGCTTTTTAAACATATATAATCGAGACTACAATATGCACGAAATAAAAGCACTGCTCAGCAAAGAAGCGGTTGTAACAGAAAACAGCCCGGAAGCGCGCGCACTGTTTGAGAAAAACAGCTACGGAACA
>JBGPJV010000072.1:0-4714 GCA_041485605.1 Candidatus Nanoarchaeia archaeon
ATAACAGTCAGTTCAAACTCTAGAAGTGTGCTCTGCCTCACAGTAAAATTCAAGAAAATGCTTCCTTAAATACGCTGTGCGCGGGTGTCCAGTGGAATCACAACTCTTTTAAACCGTTGTCTTGTTCTTCGGCAGGTGAGTGAAGAATGACTGTTAATGAATTAGTTGATGAACCAAGGCGCATAGGCGAAGCTAAAGAGTTGAAAGAGTTTATTTACGCCGCGCGTGATTGTCTTGAAGGAACCGACTTCCAGCCTGACGTCCGTCTACAATATGCATTCAAGCAATTAGATAACTGCAGCGGCCCAACATTGGCGTGGTATGGGCATCTGTTGCGCCAGATGGCGGAAAAACGCCCTGACTCAGCAATAACTCGCATCTGTGCGCTTTATATGAACACATTGCAGAAACGTCTCATACCATTTTGAGAATTTCTTTCTTTGTTGTCGCTTCTTCCGGTGTTTTTTCTCTCCAGCGCAGGAAGCGTGGGAAACGCAACGCGTATCCGGCGGTATGATTTGGTGATTTTGTCAATTCTGCTCCGGTTACCTCGACTACAATACGCGGGTCAAACCAGACATCTGGCGTCATTGACTTTGATATTTCCAGTCGCGCGGGCTTGTGAAATATTTTCTTGAACTTTTTTAGAAGCCCTGCGAGTTCTTTGTCAGTAAACCCGCTGCCTACCTTGCAGAGTGTCTCAAATCGGTCTGTCTTGTCATCATAAACTGCACAAAGCAGTGCACCGTAAGTGCCTGCCCGTCTTCCTCTTCCAAAATAAGCACCAACAACAACTAAATCAAACGTATCTCGCAGCCCTTTCACATATTCGGGCTTCCATTTTATCCAGTGCCAGCCTCTGACGCCTGCCTGATAAGGACCGTCTAAATCCTTGATGACAACTCCTTCTCCTCCCCGCTCAACTGTTTTGTTGAACAGGTCTTCAATACAGTCAGAATCATAGCAAATCTTCCTTAATGCATGATTTATCACTCGAGTTTCTTTGACGTATTTTTGCAGCAGCGCATATCTTTTTTTATACGATTCGTAAATTAGCGATTTGCCGTTAACAAACAACAAGTCAAAGCAGAACAATGCGACAGGAATTTTCTTAACATAAGCTTCAACATCATATTTTCTTCTTCGCTGCATGAGAATTTGAAAGGGCAATAAATTGCCTTTTGAATCAACAGACATGCATTCGCTGTCTATCACGCAATTTTTCGCCTTCACTGATTTCTTAATTGCTTCAACAACATCAGGGAACTGCAAGGATATGTCTTCCAAGCGCCTCGAATACAGCTTAATCTTATTTCCATCTTTGTGCACTTGTATTCTCTCGCCATCATATTTTTCTTCTACAACCACCGGATAGCCCATCTTTTTTTCGATTTCTTCGATATCTTTAATCCGCTGACAGAGCATTGATTGTATTGGCACGCCAAGTTTGACGCCAATTTTCTTGATTCCTGCCATTCCTTTGTGCGCAAGCGTCAAGGCAATCTCTCCCACGTCCGGACAGACGTGATATGCCTGCTCGAGTTCTTTTCGTGCTTCTTTGCTGCCCGTATACGCCATTGCAAGCGCGTCGAGCACGGTTTTGTCGCCAACACCTAAACGTAAATCTCCAATGACAATTCGGGCAAGATAACGTGCCTCCAGCGGGCTTGCTTGTGACAATAATCGTGACAAAAGTGTTATTTTCTCATCTTGACTTCCTGCACCGCCTGATTCTGCAATTTTGTGCAGTGTTTCAAAAACAGTTTTGACTGAGAGATTTCCCTTTCCTGCATAAAGCTCTGCCACTTTGCCAACATCGCCAAGTTTCTTTGCTTGCTGCAGAACTCGTTCTTCTTTCTGCTTGCCGACAAGAGCAATGCTCTTGATAACCATTTTTCCTGCCATGCCAAGATTAATATCTGCAAATTGTGAGGCTATCTGGCCAAGAGTCAAATAGGCAGCGTGCTCCAATTCATCTTTTGGTGTTTTTTTGAAGAATGTGCTGAGAATATCCCGCATCGTATTGTATGAACTTGTTTTCTCAAGTTTTTCATACAGTCGCGCTAGTTCTATAAACTTCATATTTTTGTGAACTTCCGTTCATGATGAAAGTTCTTTAGATGGCCGAGTTTTCGTTTTATTTTGACAACAGCGTAATCACAAAGTAAAGTTACATCTGCGTCAAGAATTGTGCCTCTTTTGAATGATGCCTTGCCTAGCCAGTTTATTTCGTAATACTTGCCATCTATTTGCTTTTTTGTAATAAGCACATAGTCGTGTCCGTCTTTTTTCTTCCACAGGCTGTCATTTTCAATGTCTACAATAACCGGAACTGAGTATGTTCTTCGTTTTGAATATGCCAAATGGAATTTCAGAGAGCATTTGTTGATTGCAGCAGCATATTTGTTGTTTAGTGCTGCAGAATATTTGCAGCGCGGGCTGCAAGGAGTGTGGCTGATAAATGGGAAATTTCTGTCAGAATCCTGCAGTCGCTTGTAATATTCATAGTAAGTGTATCTTTTGGGCAGGACTTTCGGATTGTGCTCTTCAATGAACTTCTTGACACAGCAGCGAGGATAGCCGTAAATGCTGCCAGCCAGCACATCTGCTGCAACGTGGTTGCGCTTTCTGACTAAAGAAACATATTTTGCAAATCGCTGTTGTTCTTTCTTGTTCTTGAACAAGTCATACCCAAACCAAACGCCCTTCAACTTCCAGACAGCAGCGTTTCCTCGTATTGCAGTTATTTCTTCAAATCCTTTTGCCTTGCTTGCGTTAAAAGGAATCTTGTTCAGCTTCAATAAGCGCTCAAACTCATGTTTATCATCAAGATTTTTCTCAATTCGAAGATGTACATATGTGTTTGGCTTTGCGCGGGAAACGAACAGCAGTGCTTTAAGTTTAGAAGAATTATCAAAGGCTTTTGAGGTTTCTACGAATTGTAATAAGTGCCTTTTCTCATCCATTTGAAACCTCTTTTAAATTTCTTTTTAGCAAATTTGAATGCCTGAGAAATACCTTGTTTTGCACCACCAAACAAGTTCACAAAGGAAAGCATGAAAAGCGTAAAGCTTGCAATGAAGAATGTGAAAAACACCTGCACTGCCGTCCACCAGTTGCCGCTCATGAGTGTGGCGCCAATGCCGACAAAGAATGTTGCAAAAGCAAGAATCATTTCTGCGATGAATGCTTTCCAGTGTGTTGCAAAGCCGATAATCCAATGGACAACCAGTCCAGCTCCAAATCCGAGCAGTGCTGCTGAGAAAACAACAAACAGGAGTGCTGACACCAATACTGCGGTTGTCTGTAATGCTCCAACAGTTATGGTGTGAATCAGCGCATCTGCAAGATAAGAAAGAACAATGCCTACTGCGAGTGTAACAATGCCGAACCAGATTGAAAGCCGCATAACAGGATAGAGTTCTATAACGTTTTTAAATACTTCGTTATGACTTCAGAGTTAAGGGCGTTTACTCGTCGCCCCAGATAAATCCTTTGACCCAGCGTACCAAGAAAAAGTTCTTCTTTGACTTTTTAGGTTTTTCTGATGTCTTTGCTTTTGCTTTCGGCTCTGCTTTCTTGACTGGCGCAGTTTTTATTTCTTGCTTAATTTTTGGAGTTTCAACTTTCTTTGCTTTTGGCTTTGCAACTACAGATTCTTTCTTAATCTCAACTTTTGGCATTTCTACTTTCTTTACTTCAATCTTTGGAGCTTGAACAACTGGTTTTTTGACAGCAACTTTTGCTTTTACCGGTTCAATTTTCTGTGAAATCTTTTCTTCGTCTGGCTCTTCCGGTTCTCCTGGTTCGTCCGGCTCTGGCATTGGCATTGGATCTGGTGTTGGAAATGGGTGCGGGTCAAGCGGTCTTATTGGCCGCGGAGATTCGGTTCTGTACTCCTGTGGCAAAAATTGAGCTCCCAATTCTTCCTGCACGCCTTTGCAAAAATGCTTTAATTTTGATTCAACTTCATCGATTTCTCCAGGGAATGCTTCAGATGCGAGTTCAAACAATTCAACTGCTCTGTGTACTTCTTTGGTGAAGTCTTCTCGTGAAACGCCAAGGATGAAGCGTGCGCGCATGGTTGTTGCTAAGTACTTGACTTCTTTCAGAATGTCTTTCTGTATGTCGTCGCTTTGCTGCCAGCCTGACTCAATTCTGCTTTCAAGCCATGTGAAATATGGGCCTATTCTGCGTGAGAACACGTCCATATCTATCTCTGTAATCGCCTCTTGTGACATAATAGACGGGTTTCAATTGAGGTGCTTTTAAATCTTGCGTTAAAGTGCAAATATAGAATAGAGTTTCAATTATTGCCTTTTTTAAAGTACAAAGTGACAAGTACGTACAATACATACTGAAGCTAAATAAAGCCCAAAAGCAGTAAAAGGCTATGACCGAGTATTCGCCGCTTACCGCTGAGAAGTTTTACAAGCATTTGATTGCAAATAAGATTATTCTGAAAAGGGCAGATATTGAATCCATTGTGAAGGAAGTGGAAAAAGAATACCCGCAGGAGTCAGATGTTGTTCGCATTCAGAAGGCTTACGAAAAGGTGGAAATACTGTACAATAAAGTGCATCCGTTACGGGAGGCGAAAACACTGTACGCTGGGAAGTGGAATGGTGCTGACCAGCGAAAAACTACCGCTTAATGCCTTCTTTTGTGCTTGGCACTTCACACGTGCAGAAATCCTTGCCAGAACCGCACATTC
>JBGPJV010000073.1:0-4699 GCA_041485605.1 Candidatus Nanoarchaeia archaeon
CAATACATCATCCGCCGGTGCCGAAAAAATCGGTCTCAAGGTCCTCGGGACAATCAGTCTCTCCCATTTTCTGAATGATATGCTCCAATCCCTGATTCCGGCAATATACCCCCAGCTCAAAGAGGCGTTTTCCCTCAGTTTCACCCAAATTGGTCTGATTACGTTGACCTACCAGATTACAGCATCTTTGTTGCAACCGGCGGTCGGTCTCTATACTGACCACCACCCCAGACCTTTTTCGTTGTCCATCGGTATGGGCTGTACCCTGATCGGGATGATAACCCTGGCCTTAGCCCCCAGC
The DNA here is from genome assembly GCA_041485605.1 of Candidatus Nanoarchaeia archaeon. Lineage (GTDB taxonomy): Archaea > Nanobdellota > Nanobdellia > Woesearchaeales > ARS49 > CABMGU01. Next base: position 302 of record JBGPJV010000073.1, read on the forward strand.
TACGGCATGTTGCTGTTGGCTGTGGCCCTTGTCGGCACGGGGTCTTCCGTCTTCCATCCCGAATCTTCAAGGGTTGCCCGGATGGCATCCGCCGGACAATATGGCCTGGCCCAGTCAATCTTCCAGGTTGGCGGCAACGCCGGCACGGCAACGGGCCCCTTGCTGGCCGCCTTAATCGTTATCCCTCAGGGTCGTCACAGCCTGGCCTGGTTCTCCCTTGTCGCCTTGCTTGCCATGCTGATCCTGTTCAAGGTCGGCGGCTGGTACAAGCGCAGGCAAATGGGAGAAAAACAGCGGAGGACCCATGAGCAGCCTGAAATTCGTGTCCGTACCGTACTCTGGCCGATGCTGATTCTGCTGGTCCTGATTTTCTCGAAATTTTTTTATCTGGCAAGCCTGAACAGTTATTTCATCTTCTATCTGATGCATAAATTCCATATCTCAGTTATTTCCGGGCAGTTGCATCTCTTCGTTTTCCTGTTTGGAGCGGCTGCGGGAACGCTTCTGGGAGGCCCCATCGGAGATCGCATCGGGCGCAAGCGGGTAATATGGGGGTCTATCCTCGGGGTCGCACCGTTCACGCTGGTGCTGCCTTATGTGAATTTGCTCTGGACCGGACCTTTGACCTTTGTCATAGGCCTTATGCTGGCATCGGCATTCCCGGCCATTCTGGTGTACGCACAGGAACTTTTCCCTGGAAGGATCGGGATGATATCCGGTTTGTTTTTCGGACTTGCCTTCGGTATGGCCGGCATAGGGGCCGCAGTCCTGGGAAAACTGGCCGATATGCAGGGTATTGATTACGTCTATCGACTGTGCTCCTTCCTGCCGCTGCTTGGGCTTATGGCTGCCTTTCTGCCCGATATCGGGCGGTCTCCAGCCAGGCACATTCGATAGAGTTCCTGTAAGAAAAGATGATTACGTGCCAAAGTATCGGGTCTTCAGTTCATGAATGATTGGAAATATTTTGGTACGTATAAAGTCGAACGATATGGACTCTGACGGGAAAATCCTTGTCAGGAATAGTCTCAATCTAAGATACTTAACCAGAACTAATTCTTGCCAAAGGACATCTCTTTTTTATGGGAAACTCAATGTGCCTCCAAGATATCAGGAAAAATTTCCCGTATTCTGAAGCAAAAATTTCATTAATGATTGACGAACTTGAAGCAAAGGGCCTGGTCAAGAAAGTTAAGAAAGGGAGAGGAAACTTGATTCTAAAGGCATAGCACGTAGTGCTATGTCCGTCATGCATAACAAGTTTATATTGAACGCTACCTGACAGCTTTTAAGAATTCTAAATTAACATCTTTTTTTGCGCCGCTTTTTACATCTCTGATTTGTGCCCTGTTGCCGATGTTAAGAACTTCAACCTGTTCGCCGTGCACAGTTACAATATCTCCGCGTTTGAATGGCAGCACTTTGAACAAAACAGTTACTCTGTACAAAAGTTTGCTGGTCATTTTGTGAACTGTGTGAAGACGCCTGCTTACCTTAAGTATTCCGGTGAATTTCCGCTTTAACTGTCTGCCAAGATTCTGCAAATAATGCTGGTCGCTGATGTATACGTCAACACCGTTTGTTACCTTTTTTTCTTTTGCGACCCGCGCTCTTCCATCAGCCTTTATTCTATTTTTTATCCAGTCAAGCAATTCCTGATTTCCGTAGCGTATCTGCAAAACGCCTTCAAAATAGTCCTTTGGTCGTTCTTCCATACGATAGAGGAGCTTGTGACCCTTTTTAAAGCCCTTAGCTTTTTAATAACTACTAAAAAGTGACAAATAAACGAAAAGCTTAAATATCCTCTGCGCATAAAGCGTACTATGAATAAGCTTGCAAAGAACGTTATTTCTATCGCTGCTGGCGCCATCATAGGTGGTGGGTTGTACACGGGCATTGACGCAGTGCGCAGCAGGCTTATGGTGGTTGACCGCCTGAAAGGCAATAATTTTGAGAACATGCCTGCTTACAAGAAAGCAGAAAGATTGTCTGAAATCTACAAAAGCAATGAAGCTAAATCGCGGCAACAGGAAGTCGCGTCAGAAATCGAGCACATCATCCAAGATGCGCTTGCAAGGCAGGAAGGTACTTGGGCATCTGGCATACTTTTCCCTGATGGAGAGCCAACTGACTTGTCTGGACGCATGAATCCTGAAGTTTTAAAAAAAGTTGGCGAGTATGACATAAAATACATCACTTGGGTTATTCATGATTCGGAGAAACGAGAAATCAAGTCAATCGAGGAAAAATATAAAGGTTTCAGCCACGGAATCAAACAGGGATTTGATAGCCGTTTTGCGGGTGAAAACCCCGGCAGCCTTTTTGTATGGTACGAGAAACCTGATGGAAAACCAAGTCCCGAAAAAGGATACTTGTATTCCAGCCTTGAGGAACGCGAAAGAGCAGAAGGCCAAAGACTCAGATCTTCGTATAAGGAAGAATTGAACGCATATGAAGAATGCGAAGAAAAATATCAGGCAGAGTTGACTCAGTGCAAAGAAATGACTAAGTGGCGTTTGGATTGGCAGGTAAAAAGAATCACTGAGCTGACTGGCGCTAAATCTGAATAAGCGCAACCTTTTTAAGCCATTCTTATGAAGTTCTTATCATGTCTTTCAAAGAAGCATTGAAAAAGTTCTGGCATTTCATCTGGGAAGAAGACAGCCTGCTAAGCTGGATTGTGAATGTCCTATTGGCATTCGTTATCATCAAATTTTTGCTTTATCCTGGTCTTGGCTGGGTTCTTGGAACACCCGCGCCGATTGTTGCAGTTGTTTCCGGCAGTATGGAGCACGAAGGCAATTTTGAGAAATACTGGACGCAGCCAATGTGCTGCAATGATATGTGTTCAGTGCAGCAAATTCAGGGACAATGGTATGAGCATGGAAACCTTACAAGAGCTCAGTTCAGCGACTTTAGTTTTGTCAACGGCTTTAACAAAGGAGACATCATGATACTGTACAGTCCTGAAACAGTTGAGCTTGGCGACGTGATTGTTTATCTTGTGCCGAACAGGCCTGACCCGATTATTCATCGTGTTATTAAGATGACTGCTGAGAATGGAAAGAAGTTTTATTGGACCAAAGGCGACCACAATTGTGAAACCGGCGGGTTTGAGCAAAGGATTCCTCAGGAGCATGTGATTGGCAAGGCGGTCTGGCGCATGCCATTGCTTGGCTGGGTGAAAATAGTTGCAGTTGATTTGTGGCAGTTATTAACGGGAGGATTCAGATGATGTTTTGTCCAAAGTGCAAGAGTATTATGATGCCAAAGACGGTTGGCGGCAAGAAGCAGTTTGTCTGCGGCTGCGGCTATAAGCACGCTGCAGAAAACGTGACGATTACTGAAACTACAAAGGAAAAGCCAAAGGACTTTGTAATTGTTGAAAAGGAAGCTTCGATTAATGTTATTATTGATGCCGACTGCCCTAAATGCGGTCCGGTTAAGGCAGAGTATTGGGAATTGCAGACGCGTTCTGCTGACGAGCCTCCAACGCGCTTCCACAAGTGCACAAAGTGCGGTCACACCTGGCGTGAGTACAAATAAAGTTACATTTCTGAACAAGCATAAGGAAGAGCTAGTCGGAATTCTGGAAGGTTCAGGCAAGAAGGGCGTTATTTTTCTGCACGGTTTTACCGGCAATAAAGATGAATGGGGCAGATTTAGCAAAATTTCTGAAAAACTTGCGCAAGATGGCTTTCTGGTGCTTCGTTTTGATTTTAGCGGAAATGGAGAGAGTGAAGGAATTTTCGAAGAATCCCATTTCGGAAAACAAACAACTGATGCGTTAAGTGCGATTGCGTTTATGAAAAAGCAGGGCTGCGCATCAATTGGATTATACGGTCATAGTATGGGCGGCGCAGTAGCTATATTGGCAGGCGCTAAGGCAACGGTGAATGCGATTGCAGTTACTGCGGCAGCGGCATTGCCTGATCCGGCGCTTTTGGCGCAGTATGCGCGCGATTGGGTGAACAAAGAGCTTCCGCCGGATTTTCTTGAGAATGTGGCGTCTACAAACGTGATGGCTGCGGCAAGAGAACTGAAAGCTCCTTTGCTAATCATTCATGGCGACAAGGATACTGTTGTTGACGTGAGCGTATCTAAAGAATTGTATAAGCATGCAAATGAGCCAAAGAGCCTTGTCATAGTTGCAGGTGCTGATCATGACTTTGCTCATCCGCACGAAGCGCAGAGAGCGATTGAGGAGATTGTCGCATGGATGAAAAAATACTTGTAGGCAGAATCAGGATTATCGTTAAGCCAAACGCTAAAAAAGATGAGTTGCTGGGCTTTGACGAGGAAAAACAAGCTTACAAAGTTGCGATTGCCGCTCCGCCTGAAGACAACAAGGCAAACATTGCTGTTATCAAGTTCTTTACAAGATTGACAAAGAAAAAA
>JBGPJV010000074.1:0-4633 GCA_041485605.1 Candidatus Nanoarchaeia archaeon
GCTTCTGCTTGTGTTTTGCTTGGGCTGAACGGTTCTTTTTTCGTGTGAACGCTAAACACGCGTACTTGGTTTATCAAATGAATTTGATTTGGCAGTCCGGGGTCTAATTTCACGCCGTGTTCTGATAATTTTGCGATTAGCGTGCCTAATCCAGTGCCGGGAGCTTTTTCAAGCAAGTCATTATTGGTAGCTTCAAAGTATTTTCTGTGCAGTGCCGTTTCCATTACTCGGCCGCACAAAATAACAGCGCTTCTGTAGCATGCTGCATTCATGCATTTTTGTATTTCGTTCAAGTCTGCGGATACGTCTTCTTTTATTTCGCCGGGCAATTTAGGAATTCTGTAGTTTTTCTTCTGTTCACTCGGCTCTTCTGCCGCCATGTCAGCGAGCTGGTCTAAGTATTTTGTAATGTCTTCAGTGTTAGCAACAGCTAATTTTTGCGCAAGTGAATGTGCCTCTGGATAATTCTTAGTTTCTTGCAGCAGTAGCTGTATCGCTCCCTTTAATGACAATTTCAGTCCTTCTTGTTTTTGCTTTTTAAAATCAGCAATGTTCCCTTTTGCAGGCATTGCCTGCATTTGCTTGACTGCCTGCTGTATATCGACGAGAATGTGGTGTATGTCCATGATCTTTTCCAGTCCATAAACATTTATATAGTTATTGATTCTCAACTATACTATGAAAAAAATACTATTTTTCGTATTATTGCTGTTGGTAGCGTGTGCTCCAGCAGCGCCGATCGCACCGAAGACCTCTCCTGAAAAGGCAGCAGAGCCTGCTATTCAGACAAATGAAGAAGTTACTTCTCCAGCTCAGCCTGCTGTTCCAAAAACATCTATGAATGAGAAAACTGCTAATACGCCATTAGAGCCATCTGGCGCTCCGGCTGACCCATACAGTGAATTGGGTTGCGAAGGTTTGTTGTCAGCGAAGGAATTTGCAGAAGCGTGCAGCCAGAGTCCTGAAGATTTCCAGGTTACTCACAAGATTGGCACAAAGAATTGTTATGTGAATGCGAAGAGAAAGTCTGACAATCGCTTGACTGCTGGTGTCAGTTTGACTGGCTTTGCAGACGCTCCAGCCGCAATAAAGGAGTTTGACAGACGCCTTGTCGTTTTGAAGGTTGGTGCTGACAAGAGTGTCGGTGAGCGCGCATACACGTTCCCGAAGGTTGACCGTCAGACAATTAACTTTGTCCGCAATCAGTTTATCGTTGAGGTTGGTTCTGACACGCATTTGTGTTCGAAGGAAAGCCTGTTGAACGTTGCGCGCACAGTTGACAACCGACTCAGATAAAACTCAAAATATTTTTTTGTTTTTCTGTCGGAAATTCGATTTAATCGTATTAAGATACTCCGAATTTCCGAGCACGATCGGAATTTGCGTATTAGAAAAACTCTAGTAAATTCCGACGTTTCATTAATTTACTTTTCTGTAGAATCTGCGTAATATCAAGTCCAAATTTCTTTTTCGCGATTAATTGTGCGTAATTCAGCATTAATTCCTTGCTGGAAAACGTAATTGGTTTGCCTGACAGTGCTTTTCTTGTTGCTTCTCGTGTAACCCAGACTCCTAGCGGCAATACATATTCATCGGTGATAAACCGCAGTGCCAGCACGCTGTTTTGTCTTTTCTGCTGAGTTAAATGTTCTGCAATAGCCATTCTGACAGTATAGTAGCCTCCTGCACAATTCTCGGCGTAGTTCTTTCTGCCGGCAAACTCTTCGTGGTCTGTGCTGTACTCCAAAACTCCGGGTTTGACGTACATTTCGAATAATTCATAGCTCCATTGTTCTGGGAAAAATAGTAATAGATAGTAATTGCCTAAGAAACTGCCAAAGTATGCTGCATATTCTCCAATCTGTTGCTCTCTGACTTTCTCTAGGAAGTTATTTCCAAGAATGTCGTCTGTTGCTGTTATCGACCATCGTGTTGGCACTAATTTTCTCTGTTTGCCAAATACTCCAACGCTTAACATCCTGCTTAGTGCATTTTCGTCAAGCGAATGTTCATATAAATTTACAACTGCTTCAGAAGCAAGCGCATCAGTATCGTCATAGAATTTTTGTACTCTTGTGGGAATTCTTGGATTGCTCGCCAGCTGCAATCGTTTTAACTTGGCTTGCGGCCCCATTGGCGCAACCCACTGGTCTGTCTGCAAATTTAGACTTGGCTTTTTCTCTAATTCTACATCAATGTCAACTGGTTTTGCTGACATGGCAACGTCCTGCGCAATTTCAACTAACTTGTCTGGCTTTTTGACGTTGCTGGTAAATCTGCTGTTGACTAAGCTTGCTCTGAATGCAGCGACATCCGCAATGCCCATGTTTTGTTGCGCCCAATGTCTTGGAGCATCATACACCCAGGCATCTTCGTCGTGTTTTTGCGGGGCAAGAATGCCGACATTGACATAGGGGTATCCGAATCTGCCGACAAATGGTGCGGGTGCAGTGCCTGTAAATTCCTGCTGGCCAGTCAAAGGTGTTGCTTTGAAGAGCGCGTATCGTAGGATTCTTTCTTTTTCCTTGTACGTGACCCCCTTTATAATCATGTGAGAGATATTATTTGAGAACTATAAAATCTTAATGCTGAATCTGTATCAATTGCTCGCCGTGGAAGTGCGGCTCTTCTTCTGCAGTGCTCTTGAATTGTGAGCACGCTTTCTTTTGCTCCCAGTAAAACCAGCATTTGTTGCCGAATACTTTGTACGCGTGGCAATTCTCGCAGACTGACATGGTTTCTTAACTCAATTTACGCTTTAAATAGTTTTCGCCACTATGTTTTTAAACCGGCCATCAACACAACAAGGCATGCTTACCGATCAGGAAGTTGTAAAATTAAAGGAAGAATTGACCACCTGTCAGCGCCCATTGTTCATTTTTCACGACGATCCTGATGGTCTTGCAAGTTTCCTGCTTTGTTACCGTTTTTTAAAAGAAGGCCGCGGTATTCCAGTGAAGGCATACCCGCGAGTGACTGTTGAGCCGTATGCAAGAAAAGTAGAGGAATACGGTGCCGACAAGGTTTTCATTCTTGACGTTGCAATGGTTGACCAGGACTTTATTGATGCGGTTAAAGTTCCTGTTATCTGGGTTGATCACCATGCTGTTCTTGAAAGGGAGCGTGTGAAATATTTTAATCCTCAAAAGAGGGGAGTAAATATTCCAACTCCTGCTTTAATCTGGCAGGTTACTGGTGAAGAGCGTCCAGAAGACTTGTGGATTGCAACAACCGGCGCGATTGGCGATTGGTACTTTCCTCCATATGCTGCTGCGTTCCAGCAGGCATACCCTGAGCTTTTGCCGGCAACCTGCACGGGTGTTGAAGACGCGTTGTTCAACACCAGAATTGGCACTTTAGTCAAAGTGTTTTCTTTCAATTTGAAGGGCCCGATGCCTGAAGTTACTCAGGCAGTCAAGATTCTTACAAGAATTGAGGACCCGTATGAGATTTTGGAGCAGCGCACGCCCAGGGGCAAATTGTTGTGGAAGAAATATTTGGAAATCAACAAGCAATATGAAGAAATGCTGGCAAATGCCTTGAAGCATGCAACTAAAGACCGTTTGTTTGTTTACACTTACGAAGATGACAAGCTGAGTTTGACAAAAGATCTCTCAAATGAAGTTTTGTATAAGCTTCAGGATAAAGTTATCATTATCGGTCGTGAAAAGTCAGGTGAAGTTCGCTGTTCTTTGCGTGCTCCCGGTAAAATAGAACTTTCAAAAGCGCTTGAACGCGCATTAGTTGGCATTGAGGGTTATGGCGGCGGCCACGCACAGGCCTGCGGTGCTGGCATCAAGAAAGATGACTTCAAGCGTTTTCTGGAAAATTTAAGGAAAGAACTGAAGTTATAGCTCGCCTGATTTTAGCTGTGCTTTCATTTCTTTTGCGGCGCTTGCATAGCCGCCGTCTGCCCCGTCAACAAAGTGGACCTGTTTTCCATAGCGTTCAAATACAAGGCAGGTCATAAGCGCTCTGTCTGAAACGTGCAGGCCGTAGGCGATAGTTCCTTTTTTGCGGAGGTTTTCAAGTTCGATGACAAGTTTTTCTCGCTGTCTTGTTGTGCCAGCCATGACGAGTCGCAGGGCATCGTCAAATTTTTTGTAATCGGTTGTGGCAATTAAAACCTGTTTGTACAGCTTAAAATTGAAATCGCGCGCTGTTATATCACTCTTCATTAATAGGGAAGTGAAAAAACACGCAATCTGCAGGTAAATACGGTACAACGCTTTGCCCAAGGCACTTTTTTTCCAGGCATGAACTTTGACTTCGGAATCCAATTTTGCCCCGTTAATGGTTAAATGAAGACGGTCAGCTGCAATGGGATGGAATTCTGCTTCCGTGCCGTAAATTTTTCTGATGACGGTGAGAACTGCCCTATATGCGGAGCTGTCTTTTTCTGCGTTTCCGGTAATTGCTTTTATGATTAGGCTGATTGTTTCTCCGTATGGGCTGTAAATGTCCTGCCATCTGCATTCCAGCCCTTCATAGTTTGCTTTTGGCGGGACATCCATGCGAAGCTCATATTTGCCGTCTTTTACCAGTTTTTCTGCGTATGATAGTCCTTTTCCGGTAAACATTGCTTGATGATAGTTGGGCGACGCGCGGAACTTGGCGATTTTTACAGTATAAC
>JBGPJV010000075.1:0-4578 GCA_041485605.1 Candidatus Nanoarchaeia archaeon
AGCATGTCTGCTGCGTATTGCGCCGCGCCTTCAAGACCGTGCCTCATCACTAATACATCTGAACGGTAGCCTTCAAGCATTCTAAGTGTGTGACCAGTTGATTCGTCTTTCTTGAGCGAAGTGCTTTCAGCGCTGCCAAAGCCGAATCTTCCCATGCCGATATCAGCGGCTGCTGCGAGAAAACTGATGCGTGTTCGTGTGCTGGTTTCAAAGAACGCATACGCCATTCTTTTGCCCTTTGCTATAGGTCCTGAAGGTTCTTTTTTGAACGCTTCTGCTTTGGAAACCAAATATGCAAGTTCGTCTGCAGTGAAATGGTCTATGCTGACAATATCTCGTCCTTTGAAATGGCTCATTGTTTCACACCTCGAATGTTTTCTTTTTATGATACTGCTTTGCTACTTCCCTGATGATTTCTTTGCTTTGGCCGATGAATTTGTATGAATCAGTGAGATCTTTTAGCACTTCTGGCTGAACGCGCAAGACAATTTCTGGCTCCTCCAACAAGACATTATAGAACTGCCTTTTCTCTTCCCATGCTTTGGTTGCAAGTTTTGCGACAAGTTCGTGCGCGTCATGACGTGCAAGAGGTTCTTTGACCTTTCGCCCATCAGTGAGATAGGTCATAACTTGTTCCGCCGTTACAACACCATAATTTCGGTCAACACGTTCTTTGCACCTGTCTTCTAACAATTTAATGTAGAAAACAGTTTCAGAAAGTGTACGTATGGCGTGGTCTGTGAACTTGAACCCATCTTCAAGGTTAATTCTATTGTTAGCTGAATTGTTCAAATCACGCCCATAGTCCATCTCGCAGTTGAGCATTGCAGTTACAAGATTGCCGACTAGATAGTTGCGGGCTGAACTGTTCTGTTCTTCTGTTGTCGGATTGCCGCCGTGGATGTCTTTGTGCGGCATTGCTGATGAGCCTTTTTTCTTTTTTGGGCTTATGTATCTGAATATGCCCATGTCATTTCCGCGGCCTTTTCTGACGTATTTTGCAACATTGTTGAGTGTCTCACCAATACGCGCAAGTGAATACATGATATCTGCTTCAAATTCTCTTCCAGGGACTTGCGCAGAAGCTATCATATGCCCAATTCCGAGGTCTTTGCAGTATTCTTCCTGCAGTTTCATGCCGTCAACGCCAAGGGTGGTTGCCGAATGGTGGTTGCCGGTTGCGTCGCCCCATTTGCCCTTAACGGAAAAGTTATAGACAAACTTCATGAAATCAAGGCCGCTTTGCAGCATTTCTGCGTAATGCGCAAATGCTCTGCCCGCGACAGTTGGAACGGCGTCATAATTGTGTGTCTGGTCCATGTGTGGAACGTCAATCCATGCAAGTGATTTTTCGATAATGATATCGCGCAGGTTTTCGACAGAACTGGCTATTGCTTCAAGTGATTTCTTAACCTGCAAGGCTCGCGCAGGCTCAGTGGTGTCAGCGCTGGTTTTCATTTTGTTAACGTGTGGACGCAGATGCGCAGGCAGAACTTCTTCAAGAGCAGTGTTAATGGCAATTACATCGTGAGAGCCCTGCTCTTCAAGCTCTCTAATTCTGTCTGGGCTTACGTGTTTTATGCTTGCTTTTGCCGCAATTTCTTCTGCGTCAACAATAGAAACAATATCTGGATACAATCGGCTGAGTGTTTTTGATGACTGGCCTTGTACACGAAGCGAATAATCAAATGTTTTTGCTGGCCCCCAAAGTTGCACTGTATCGTCTGTTCCATATCTGCCTGCGGCAAGGTCTTCAGGCCGCAGCTTAGTGTCTTTTGGCATTCGTAGCTTTGGAAGTGTTGGAGTTATTTCCATCTTAATCACCCGTACCTAGTTATCAACTGGTGTCTTTTTTCTCCGTTGGAGATGTATCTGACTGGAATCTTTAGCTCTTTTTCTATGAAAAGTAGGTAGTTGCGCGCGTTTTTTGGAAGTTGTTCAAATTCTGTAGCCTTGGTTGTGCTGGCATTCCATCCTTGCATTTTTTCATAGATTGGATCCACACGTGCCAAGTCTCGTTCATCATCTGGGAAGCTCTTGAGTTCTTTGCCGTCCAATTTGTAGCCAGTGCAAACTCGAAGAGTTTTAATTTTGTCAAGAATGTCTATTTTCATTACACCGAGCTCATTGAATCCGTTGACTCGGCAGGCGTGTTTTGCCGCAAATAAGTCAAGCCAGCCTGGCCGGCGCGCTCTTCCGGTTGTGGCGCCGAATTCTTTGCCTACATTTTGTATACGTTCACCGACATCGGTAAGCACGCCCTTTTCATCAATAAGCTCTGTAGGAAATCCACCTTCTCCAACGCGCGTAGCATATGCTTTTATCACGCCAAGCCTGCGTGCAATGTAAAAATATGTGCCTGTTCCTTCATGGATGCCAGCCATAGTAGTAGTTGTTCCGGTTGTTTTCGGATACGTTCCTTGGTTTGGATCCAAAAGTGTGCCCTGTGCTCCTTCAAACATGATGCGTTTTCCTTGCGCATTTGCTTCTGTCAAAAGCAGAGATACATCATCAAAAAATGGCGTGTATCGTTGTTTGTGTTGCAGCATTCGTTCAAGAACTTTTTTATCATCAACAAAGTTTTTGCTGTCAAAATAGTCTTCTCTGAATTTCCGCGTCATCTTTCTCGAATCGTCGCTCTTGTCCATTGCAGCAATAATATGTTCAGTAGTTATGTCCATTCCTTTCAGCCGTCTTTTTACTTCGTCTCCTATGAACGCAAGCCGGTGTTCAAGTTCACTTGGCGTATCATTGCGTAATTCCGCTCCCCTTATGAACGCAGCGCGATATGCCTTTGTTTCAATAGTTGGTCCTATTCCTTGCATCGTTGTGCCAACCCTGCCGCCAAATCTTCCTTTATGAATTTCTTCTGCTAAATCAAGGAGCAGGTGATAGGGAGTGGTAATATGAGTTCTGCTTGATATAACCAGATTTTCTGGAGTGACTGGGCATCCGCGTTTTGCTAATGCTTCTGCTTCGTCGTGCAATCGGTCAAGATTGGTTGCACATCCGCTTCCAATCATATTCTTCTTGCCGCTGAGCACGCCACAGGGTATTGCGTGGTATACAAATGGTTCCTGACCTTCTACAACGACAGTGTGACCTGAATTTGCTCCTCCGCCAAATCTTACAACGACATCGTATCGATTAGAAATCGTGTCAACAACTTTCCCCTTGCCTTCATCACCATGCTGTACACCTACTATGCCAATGTGATTTTGATTTGTATCTGTTGAGTATGCCATTGTCTTCACCCTTCAAATCTCGATTTCTCTCTTTTTTCTTGCACTTTTGCAGGCTGAAGCTGACCGTATTTATGCAGTTCTTCTACTGTCTTGCAGCCTGATTTGAACATTCCTTGCTTGACGCCCTGAATGATAGTCGGCACCCATTTGTGTATCGAGCCTCGCGACTCAATGTAAAGCACGCCGCCTTCTGGAACACGTCCGCCTTCGTATCGCGCTGATCCGCCAACTTTCATTGCTTCTGCCGAACCCATTCCTCTGTATTTTTTCTTTGTAATTCCGCCGCGATTTTCAAATTCTCCCGGTGCCTCATCTGTTCCGCCAAGCATGCTGCCGAGCGTGACACTGTCTGCGCCAGCATCAATTGCCTTGACAATGTCGCCAAAATATTCTATTCCGCCGTCAGCATTCAGATAACAATTATGAGAACGCGCATATTTGTGCATGGCTTTGGCACAATCATAGATTGCGCTTAACTGCTCTCTTCCTGGCCCCAGATTCCAAGACTGACATCCTTTGCCGGGCCCTGTTCCGACACGTATTCCATCCGCGCCTGCCTTGACAAAGTCGCGTATTGCATTGGGGCTTGAAACGTTTCCAACGACGTGGTCATTGTCTTTGTATTTTCTTTTTGCTTCTTTAAGAAGTTTGAAAACTGGGTCGAAATACGCGTGCGCTGTATCAACAACAAAGCCATCCACGTACTTCTGAAGTGCTTCCATTCGCAGCATTGCTTTTTCAGAACGGGTTTCAACAGCGGCGAAAACACGCAGTCTTCCTGAGGTATCCTTAGTTGCGTGCGGATAAATCTCGCTTTTTTCAACATCAGATCGTGTGACAAGATACAGCAGGTTTCCTTTTCTGTCGATTACCGGAAGGACGCTTTTGTGGCTGTCAAGGAGTATTCTATTTGCTTCTTCAAGTGGACTTGGATGCCTGCGCAAGTCATCCCAAGAAGCGGTAACGAGTTTCTTAACCATTCTTTCTTGTATTTTCTTGCCACTGTGCACTTTCAGTGAATAATCATCTTTTGTAATTAGCCCCACTAATCCGCCATTTGATTTTCCATTGTCTGTTATGGGAATTGCGCTAATTCCCCTTTCACTTCGTATCTTGGCCGCTTCATCAACTAAGTGCTGCGGAGAAAGCGTTATTGGGTTTTCAACAAATCCATTTTCATATCGTTTTACAAGCTTAACTTCAGCAAGCTGGCGCGCTATGTTCTCTTCCAGTTGCTGAGGCGTGTCTGTAGGGCCCCAGTTGTAATGCACAACACCTATGCCGCCTTCAAGCGCAAGCGCGATAGCCATTTGGTGCTCGGTAACCGTGTCCA
>JBGPJV010000076.1:0-4561 GCA_041485605.1 Candidatus Nanoarchaeia archaeon
AATGCTCGAACGATAACCATAATCAAGCAATATTTCTAATGGCGTCAAGTACGCACTCTGGCCTGGAGGAGCATTAAATTCGCAGAACAATTGAGCCTGGCCGCTTGTCAAGCGGACATGGCCGTCGCGGTCCAACGGTTTGCATGATTCCTTAATGCTCTGACCTGAAATAATCACATCAGCAACTCTTATGAAATCAATTTCATTAAAGCCAAGACCGCCCACATACGGACTGCAGCTGTTTAAGTAGCGCGCGCCAGACCTGAACACGTCACCGCCGCCGACATTTGAAATGCTGATCTTGAATCGTGTTTTTTCAGGAGAGGGAGTCACTTCAACACTCGTCACTGCAACAGGTGCACCCTGGCTGCCAGTTCCGACAGTCGAAGGCGTGCAGACTTTTACCGTGCTTGTAGGAGCGTATGGATTCGGGTCAATGCAAACCTGCGCGCTGGCAATTGTTTCATAATGATAACAAGCAGTCGCGAGAAGCGTCGGCTGATATTTATCAATATGCTTTGCAGACAAAGGCTGAATTCTACCAGTAAAACTAACAGTGTCAATGCCGCCCTGCGGCATATACGGGCCGCGGCCCTCCATCATTGGAACGTCAACACCATCGATAGGAATGCCGGTAATAATGTTGTTATCAAAGCCGGAAAGATAAATGCGGTCAAGACCTCCACCAATATTTGCAGTGCCCTTGTTTTCCACCTGCACCATAACGTTCAACTGCTCGCGGTCAAACACTTTTGGCGGAGGCAAGTTTGTAACAAACTGCATATAAATGCCCTGTGAGCCAGAACGAAACTCCTGCGGCTGCGGCGTTTGAGCTTTTTTAGAAGCACACGCCATTAAGAACAATAGGAGAAACACGATGACCACGCTCTTTTTCATACTGCTCATTTCTATCACTGCCTTATAAATACTTTTTGGTACGTACTAGCACGGTTTCTGGCCCGGCAACCGTGCGATTGTCATGGGCAACACTGCACTGTTCACATAACCATAATCCAGCTGAATTGACAATACGGTGCTAAACGTGCCTGAAGACTCTCCAAACAACAAGTCATCCCGCTCGCAAATAAACCGCGACTCCCTGCCAGACTCAACTCTAACAGGATTCGGCTCACATTTTAACACTTTATCCTGGATAGACGCACGAATAGTCGCATTGTTTGCCAACAGAGGACCACCGCCTCCAGCACAAGCTAATTCTGCACCCTGCGTTGTAACAACCGTGCCCATACCCAAATTCTGGACGTACACGGCAAAAACCGGGCGAACTTGATTGCCTTCCGGTACCATATACGGCTCAATTCGCGTTACTGCAACAGGAGCACCCTGGCCGCCTGACAACAATATAGGCGCCGCACGACACGTTTTTCTTGAATTTAAGTTGGCCACATCAGGGTCAATACACACCTGCGCAGACGCAAATGTGCTGTACTTGTAGCACGCGCGGAAAATCAAATCAGATTGATAAGTTTCAAACTGCGGAAGAATGTTGATATTTTTTACCCTGAAATGCACCTGGTCAAACCCGCCCTTTGGATTAAACTGGGACTTGCCCTCCAAAGAAAATTTCATCGAGCGCTCGGACAACGGCAGCAAATACTGGTCTTCAGTTATGAAAGAATAAACTCCATCTATAATGTCAGATGTTCCGCTGTTTTTAACATCAACATACGTATCTGCCTGCTGGCACATAATAATATTGTTCACGCTCGATGCAGTATTAAAAGAAGCTTCAAGCCCGTTGGTTCCTGTGAAAATGGGAATTTCCTGCGGCACTGTTGTCTTGGTTAAACCGCCAAACTGGCATGCGGCCAGCAACAGTAAAAGAATTACCACTGATTTCATTTCTGAGCCACCGCCTTCGGAGCCCGCACGGTAACACTAGCCTGCTTCTTGATACGATAATCATAATCGACCATAACTTTGAAGCTTCTGATAGACAACGGCGCATTTGCCATTAACTTTGCCTTGTCATCAATTCTGGTCTCAACACGAATGTTCTTCTTCAAATGTATTGGTTTTTCTTCCGGAGGGAACAGCCGGTCAAGAATCTCGGGCTTGTCCAACACGCAAGTATCTTCCCCGTTCTCTTTGACTTGGCAATAATTATTATCCTTACTTACGGGCCTGCCGCTAACCTGCGTAACAGACAAGCCAGGAGGCACGGCGATTGTTATTTTCTTAACTTTAACTAATTCGCCTTCAGGCCAATTGCGGTCAAGCGTAATTGTGAGCGTCGGGCCATAATTCTCTGTTTCAGGCAGAGGAATCGGCTGCTGGCCAATTCCCATGCCGATGTACAAAGGACCTCCAGTAAAAACAGCAATCGGATTCTTGTCAGTAATACCAAACGCATCAAGCGGGTTTGTTCCATCCTCAGGATGCTGACGCTTGTACTCCCTAATTTGTGATTGCTCCATAAAGTAACCTTTCTGGTACGCACTTGTTGGGAAGCCAAACGTTGCTTCCATTGTGATAGAATGGCTGCCCGGGCCTAGGCTGTCTGCATCAATATTGCAATCAACAGGCTGCTCTTCATTTTCCACAACATCAAATGTGTCCTTTGGCGTTATTTTTCCTTTCTTATCCGGCCTTTCCTGCATGTCAGTTTCGTAACAGGCAAGAACAACTGACAGTTTTTCATTTGTCTTGAAGGCTTGCGATTTCAAAGTTGCAAACATGTTAGCTGTGTCTCCAAGAGAAACAGTTTCAGAGGTAACACCAACACCTTCCAAATAAACACCCAACGGCTTTTCGCTATTTGCTTCAACGCCCTGATCATACTGGTCAAATGCAGTAAAATACTCGCGCTTAACTCCAGTTACTGTTTGCTGGCTCAGCGTGCTAATATCTTTTGACAACTGACTCCATGCTTTTTGCTGACCTTCCAATGCAGCATATAACGGTGTTCCTGAGCCGTACACTCCGTTGTAAAAATTAGTGAATAGTAAGAAAAAGATAGCTGCGTTAAACAGGAGCACGATTGAACCTTTTTTGAAATGGAGTATTGTGAAAAACATAAACGTGTACAAAACCAGCCATGTCAAAATCATCCATTTGGCGATATCAGGGCTGAACGGTCCCATTGCCAGCGCCCAAAAGCCCACAATACCGCCGCCAAGCAGCGCTGCCCACTTGAATAATGTGCCAATCGGTCCTGGTGCAAGCTCATATACTGCCGCAGCAAGACCAAAAACAACAATCAAAGAGATGTTGAACGGTGCACGCAAGCCAAGTTTACTAAATAAAACGTAAAACGCAAATGATGCGCCCAAAATCAGCATCGCGCGTAAAACATGCTGTCCAGAGCCCTCAGGCATGACTGAACTGAACACGCTTTCAAGACCGTGCCACAGTTTACCGATAATACCTCTTCCTGCAGGAGCAGCTGTATACTGCGGTTGTTGTTGTGCACGCTGTTCAGCGGCACGTCTTTCTTCTTGCATACGTTTCAATTGCGCCTCAACAGACTGGGCTTTTGATTCAGCGGCCTTTGCAGCCGCTCCAATAAAAGGCGCAGCCACTTGCGCGCCCGGAATGAAAGTAGCAGCAGCTGTAGCAAGCTTCGCCTTTCGTGCAGCATCTTCAGCCTGCTGTTTTTCTCTTTTTAACCTCTGAATTTCAGAATCAGACGGCCCTTCCTGCGGAGCCATGGCTTAATCCGCACGAACTTGCAGCTTAACCACGTCAAGCTCAGTCAGCGGTTTAATCTCAATATAGTTGTTGCCCTCTTTAACCCACGTGCTAATATCGCGCTCGTAAATATTATCGGTCTGATCAATCATATCCTTTCTGCCGTCCACATTAAGTTCAGCCCGCTTTGCCTTGTTATCATCAATAAACTCAATCCTCAAAATAACCTGGCGGTTCTTGTCCAAAATGTTATTGTACAAACTGGTCTTCACATTAAAGAATTCAACGTGCGCCTTGACCGCCTTCAAAACAGTTCTCACACGAAGCTGCTCGACACGGTAGCTGCCCTTGTCAATTTTGAAAACAAGCGTGTTCTTTCCATTGCGCAAGTCCTCGCCGTACAAATCCTGGCGGTTCAAGCTCTCACAAGCAGGAGCGGCAGCATAGATAACTTTTCCATTCAATTCAATTGTCAAGGTTCCAACCGTGCGCTGCTCGCAAATCGGGTAAAAGTCAAGGAAAGCAGAATCAAGATTCTCTTTTTCCGTATCCGAAATTGTGAATGTATTCTGTGAAATCTGCTTTTTGACATCCGTAATGTCAGCTATCACTTTAATGTCAGACAGCGAATATTTCCTACTGGAGAAAAATCCACCAGTAACTGAAAAGTCAATCTGGTTTGTAGGCCTAAGCAAGGTTTTTGGCAGGGCAACAGGAGGAGGATTCTGAAGGTTAACTACTCCCTCAAAAATTTTCTGGCCATTTAATGCAATAACTAAAGTACCCTTTCTTTCGGAAGCCTGAAAGCTCAACATAACGTTCTCGGTGTTATCCAAATCACCCGCTGAAAACACCATTGATTTCTGCTGCTCGTTAAACCAGCCCTTTTTGACAATAAATGGATTTTCCT
>JBGPJV010000077.1:0-4541 GCA_041485605.1 Candidatus Nanoarchaeia archaeon
GGATTCAAGCACTATTATTTTTTCAAGCGGTGAAATCTTTTTTTTATCAAGTCTTTTCTTAAAGTCAGGTGCTTCAAGATGTGGTGTGACTATATACGTGTGGCTTTTGTATTCAAAGACATCAGTTACCGGGCAGATATTAGGAAACGTGCAGCGTTTTTGCAGTGCTGCTTCATACTTCAAACAACTATTGCCAATAGTCAGAGGATCAGTTCCATCTTTGTGATCATATGGAACGGCCTGTTTAATCACGAATTTGTCTTTAATTCCCTTCTTGCTGGCTGCGTACACGGGCTTTCTGGACAGCCGTTTGCCAATTATGTATTCACCGACTCTGGCTCCCTTTGGGAGCGGAGCTGGCATATCGTCCTTTATTTCTTGGAATTTATGTTTTTCTCTCATTAAAGTGTCACCGTATTTTGTGATGAACTGGATAAGACTGCTGTTTCCTGTGGTGTTGTCTTGAAAAATTCAGTTATGAATGCATAAGGCACGTGTGTATTTTTACTTCGCAGTATTTTTTCTGCAAAGTGTGCAACATATAATGCGAACGGCTCTGAGCTTTCGTGGTTTGAGCGCATCTGGTCGTACGTCAATACTGGTGCTTGGCTTTTGCTGATTTTTTCCAGTTCGGGTCCTTGCAAAAGTGGGCCCACGAAGTAGCTTGGTGCTTTTTTACCAGTGAGTTCAGTTACTCTCCTGACCTTCTCAACTTTAGGCAGGCCGTTTTGGCCGTGCGGCGTCAGGTAATCGCCTCCAAACACGTGAATATCTGCGCGTGGAGCCAGCATGACATCACGCATAGGATCAATAAAGTAGTGAACGCCGAGTTCTACCCGCCTGTCAAAAATGTCAATAACTTTTTTGTTGTTGTATTCGTCGCATTCTTCATTTCGGCATCGTGTTTTGAGTGCGCGTTGCCCGAGATAGATTGCTTGTGCACGCGGTGTATGATTGCACGAGCCGCATACAGGATGTACTGGCACTCTTTTGTCTGCGTTATCTTCAATGCCTGTGAATATTGACTGGAGTTCTGCGGTGTTTGCGATTATGCGTGACAGTCCGGTTCTGTAAGTTTGCATTGCTTGTACGTCTGATAAGAAGTCAGTTCTGATTGGAATGCCAAGTGAACGGCTCAGCTCGCGGGTAAAATGACCGATGCTTACTGCGCCTAATTGTGCTCGCGTGGAATCGTCAACTTCTTGGTATTTGAAATAGACAGCTGACGGTGTTTGTTCACCACGTTTCACCGTTGGCATGTCAATGTCGCAAACAGTCAAATGCATTTCCGCATTCATTTTTCCGGCGAGTAAGCCTGCAATTGCTATAGTGGTCAGATTGCCCAAGTGAACGGTTCCAGATGGACGCAATCCTACGCTGATGCTGCGGGCCTGTTTGGTTACTATCGAGTCCAAGTCTGTAGTTATCATCTTCACTCACCCTTATTTTTATAATTTATATAAAATATAAAGGAAAATTGACTAAGAACGCCAGTTATTTATAAAGCTTATGCTCCTCGCCTAATGCATTTCAAGAAGTCTTCTTGTTTTGGGCACAAAGTTCAGAATTAGCCCTTCTTTGAACTTGCCCGAGCCGACATAGTCATTCTCATGCTTCAATATAACAAACCCTTCATACTGCCCGTCTACACCTATATCTTGTCCCATAAACCATTTGCGCAGCTGTTCTTTGCTTAATTCATAGACGTTCTTTGTCGCGCCGGGCCCAATCAATTGTGATCCTTCTATGCTTAATCGTAATTGCTCATTCTTGACTTCAGCTATGTACAATCCCATGCTGTTCACTCTTAAATTTGTCATATCTACTTTTTCGATGTCCCTGTTAATAACATAGATTCTTTCTTTGCCTCTGATAAACGCTAATTTCTCAAACAGTTCTGGCACCCTGCCATACTGTTCTTCTATCATCCTGAAGAAATGCTTCAATTCCCTGCTCGGCATGTAATCATAATTCTCTTTCATAATTATATGCCCCACATCGGATTTTTCTGCCGCATTATCTCTGCAATTTCTTTCAGCAGATTTTTCTCTTCTTCGCTCAAATTTTCTTTGTACTCCTTGTACTGTCTGAAATGTGCTTCTGGAATCGCGCTGTAAAGAATATCTCCTTCGTTGACTTGTCTTCCGATCGTGACGTCTGTAAGGCTGACTGCTGCCTGTTTGCCTTTTTCCAATCTGTCAACATTTTCTTTCTCAACTTGAATTCCTTTGACTGCAGTAAGTTGTACTCCGTGCTTGTTCATGAGCGGAGTATTTGATTTCAAAATTCCGGCAATGACTTCAGATCCTACAATGGCTGGGTTGTTTTGCCTGAACACGTATCCTTTGAGTATCTCTAGCTTGCATGGCCTGACAAGCACGTCCAATTTTAACAATTCAATGTTCTTTTGCTGTTGTATTTTCCATGCTTCGTAATCTTCAATCAGCCGGTAAATAACGTCATTGACGATGACGTGTGCGCTGGTTGTAAATTCCGGCTTTGGAATGTTGAATCCAAGTATTACGCCGTGCAGCGGGTCTGTGTTCAGCAGCGCTTCTGCATCAGTAATATCTTTCTTTGTTATGGGCCCAATGCTTGTTTTTCGTATAGGAATGCCTTTTCCTCTCAATAGAGTCATTAATGCTTCCAAGCTTCCCAGCGCGTCTGCCTTGATGATAATGCCGTCCTGGTCTGTCTCAATCAAAACCTCGTGCATTTCTTTGCTAAGTTCTTCTTTTGCCTTGGCTACATCTCCAACTGCGCTCATTAATGGAGCCCCAGCAATTGCTGTCTCTGCTCCGGGCGCTACAATTCTGACACCGGTTGCTGCAGTAACTTCTTTGACTGGCTTGAACTTTGCTTTTTTCTCTCGCATCTCGACGTTTGGTTCTGGTTCAAACAGTGCTTTGATTTTTGCCAGAATCGGTTCATCCAGTGTTCCAACAAGAATTTGGTCATTGACTTTTAGGCTGCCGTCATATATGATGACATCAAGCACTGTGCCAAGGCCTTTTTGTTCCTTGACTTCCATTATGGTGCCTTTTGCCGGTCCTGTTTCTTCTATCTTCAAATTTTGTTCAAGATATTTCTGTGCCAAGCCAGTCAGCAGCATAAGCAATTCAGGAATGCCTTCTCCAGTCTTCGCGCTGACCGGCACAACTGCTGCTGTTTTTGTGTAATCGCTTACCCGGTCAAACCTGTCTGCAGGTATGCCAAGCTCAAATACTTGCGCAACGATTTCGTATAATTTAATCTCAAACCTGCGCTGTGTCTCTTGGCTTTGCAGGGAAAGATTCTGCAGCAAGCTGCCCGGCTTCTGCCGCCATCCGTCTATCATGTCTATTTTGTTTGCTGCAATTATGAACGGCGTCTTTGAATGTTTCAGAATCTCAATGCTTTCTTTTGTCTGCGGCATCAGTCCTTCATTAATGTCTACAACAAGGATCGCAATGTCTGCAAGGTTGCCGCCTCTTTTTCTCAGATTGACAAATGCCGCGTGCCCGGGAGTATCTATAAAGAGTAATCCAGGAATAGTCAATGTTAAGTGTAACTGTTCAAGCAGATTGCCGCATATTTGCTGGATTGTTTTCAAGGGCAGGATGCTCGCTCCAATCGCCTGTGTAATTCCTCCCGCTTCCCGTGCAGCAATGCCCGTGCCCCTGATCTTGTCGAGCAGAGAAGTCTTTCCATGGTCCACGTGGCCCATAATTGTCACAATTGGCTGTCGTATCATGTGTCTTTCTCCATAGTGCCTGATTAAAAAACTTCCGAAGAGAAAAGAGCCACTTTTCACCCGTAACTCCCATTTGTTACTGTCCAATACTAAAAAGACAGAAACCTTTAAATATAGGTTATACTTTGAGAGTGGTAACAACTCTTAAATTAACACGAAATATCGTCGGGGGGAATTTAGAATGAAAGCATTAACGACTCTGTTGTTTAGCGTGTTGCTTGTGTTGTCTGCAGTATTTGTTGCAGCACAGAGCACCGTTGTTCCGGTTGCCATTGAGCAGGCGGAAATCGACCACACTGAAATCATGCCATTTGGCGTAAACCAATTGGACATTGAACGCGATCAGGCATTTGAGCTGAAGCTCAACTTGATGGCATGGGAAGATGCAAAGGATGTCGAAATCCGCGCATTTATTTCTGGCTACGAATTCAATGATGTGAAGCCAATCAACGACCAGCTCGGTCCATTTGACTTTGCTGCAAACGTTACATACATCAAGAAACTCCACATTTCCCTCCCAGACGATGTTGCCACTGACAACTACCAGCTTCGTGTTATACTTTCAAACAGAAATGGCTGGCAGCAAATCTACAACTACGAATTAAAAGTTGACACAAAGCGTCACGTAGTCAAGATTAACGATGCCTACTTGAGCTCAAATTCAGTCAAGGCAGGTCAGGCTGTGACTGCAACTGTCCGCTTGGAAAACCAGGGGCAGAAGGAAGAGAAAAATGTCAAAGTTGTTGTGGGCGTTCCAGCATTGGGCGTCTCAGCAACCAGCTATGTCGACAAGATAAAGAAAGACGAC